>CAZMLX010000092.1:0-6462 GCA_964567275.1 uncultured Thiopseudomonas sp.
AGCCGCTTGCGGGTTATGGGCCACGTCGAGAATCAGGGTGCGCCCCTGACAGCTGACCTGCTGCATGCGGCCCGCCAGACGGGTACTGGCCAGCACCGGGCCTATTGATTGCGCCTGCACCGGCAGCCCCAGCAAGGCATAAAGCTGTACCGCCAGCGCCGCATTTTCAATCGGCAGCGCCGGTACCGGCAAATCCTGAAGGGCAAGCTCACCGCCTTGCGCATCCAGACCGCGCCAGTGCCAGTGCCGGCCATCGCCGGCCAGGGCCAGATCAAAATCACGGCCACGCAAAAACAGCGGTGCAGACAGCTGTTTTGCCTGGTTCAGCAAGGCTTGTGGGGGCTCCAGGTCGCCACAGAGTGCTGGAACGCCGGGCCGGAAAATTCCCGCCTTTTCGTAAGCCACCTGCTCACGGTCATGGCCCAGCCAGTCGGCATGGTCCAGACCAATGCTGGTTACGGCAGCCAGATCCGGGTCAATCATATTGACTGCATCAAGCCGGCCACCCAGCCCCACTTCAAGAATGGCCAGATCCAGTCCCTGGCGGGCAAAGATCCAGAAGGCAGCCAGAGTGCCGGTTTCAAAGTAGGTCAGGCTGATGTCGCCCCGTGCCGCCTCAATAGCGGCAAAGGCCTGGCATAGTTCATCGTCACCGACCTGCTCGCCATTGACCTTGACCCGCTCGTTATAGTCCAGAAAGTGCGGCGAAGCATACAGGCCCGTACGCAAGCCCTGTGCCCGACACAGGCTGTCCAGAAAGGCACAGGTCGACCCTTTGCCATTGGTACCGGTAACGGTCACCACCCGCAGCGCCGGCCGGGACAGTCCCAGCCGGCCGGCTACGGCCTGAATCCGGTCCAGCCCCAGTTCGATTTCGGCGGGGTGGCGGGTTTCAAGAATGTCCAGCCACTGCTGCAGGCTGCGCGTCTTCATGCCTGGGCATTGGCATTCGCATTGCCCTGCTCCTCTGCGACTTCACGCAGAATGGGGCGAACCTGCATCGGAGCCTTGACCAGCTTGCGCAAAATGGCAGCCACCCGCGGACGCATTTCAGGGCGGGGAATGATCAGGTCGATGGCACCGTGTTCCAGCAAAAACTCGCTGCGCTGGAAGCCTTCCGGCAATTTTTCACGCACGGTTTGCTCGATCACCCGTGGCCCGGCAAAACCGACCAGCGCCTTGGGCTCGCCAATGATGACGTCACCCAGCATCGCCAAACTGGCCGATACACCACCGTACACCGGGTCAGTCAGTACCGAGATGAAAGGCAGCCCTTCTTCACGCAGGCGGGCAATGACCGCCGAGGTTTTGGCCATCTGCATCAGCGACAGCAACGCTTCCTGCATGCGGGCACCACCGGATGCGGAGAAACAGATCATCGGGCAACGTTTTTCCAGCGCCACATTGGCCGCCTGGACAAACCGCTCACCGACAATGGAGCCCATGGAGCCGCCCATAAAAGAAAACTCGAAAGCGGCAGCCACCACCGGCATGCCTTCCAGGGTACCGCTCATCGCCACCAGTGCATCCCGCTCGCCGGTCTGCTTCTGGGCCGCTTTCAGGCGGTCACTGTATTTTTTGCTGTCACGGAAACGGATACGGTCTTCCGGCTCCAGGTCCTTGCCGATTTCCTCTCGGCCGTCCTCGTCCAGGAACATGCCCAGCCGGGTACGGGCACCGACCCGCATGTGATGGTCACACTTGGGGCAAACATCCAGCGCTTTTTCCAGCTCGGGTTTGTACAGCACCGCATCACAGGCCGGACACTTGTGCCAGAGGCCTTCGGGAATCGAGCTCTTCTTGACCTCGGAACGCATGATTGAGGGTATGAATTTGTCAACCAGCCAGTTACTCATCCGTTTTCTGCTCCTGTTTGGGCATGCCTGCTGTTGGCAGGTCCGGCCAGCCGCCAAGCCGGCGTGGCCATGGTTAAATAAATCAAGCACTTTGACGGCACACCAGCGGCGGCCGTCACACATTTTTCCGGTAATTCAATCCGGGCTTGCTGCTGTTGCCAGGACATTGCGCATAAACGCCCTGACCTGCCCCGTGTCCTTGATGCCCGGTGCGCTTTCCACACCGCCACTGACATCAACCGCCCAGGGCCGCACCTGTTCAATCGCCTGTTGCACATTATCGGCCTTCAACCCGCCAGCCAGTATCAGCGGTTGGTCGAGATTTTCCGGTATTCTAGCCCAGTCAAAGCGCTGACCGGTACCTCCGGGCACGCCCGGAACCCAGGCATCCAGCAAAATCCCGCGCGCATCCGGATAATTGCGTGCCAGAGCACCCGTATCAACACCCGGCTGCATGCGCAGCGCCTTGATGTAAGGCCGGTTAAAGGATTTGCAGTAGTCTGCGGTTTCATCGCCGTGAAACTGTAATAAATCCAGCGGTACTTGCTCAAGCACCTGCTGCACCTCAGCCGGATCGGCATTGACAAACAGCCCGGTCAGCGTCACAAAGGCCGGTACCTGGCAGGCAATGGCCGCTGCCTGCGCCACCGTCACCGCCCGCGGGCTCGGCCCGTAGAATACCAGACCCAGCGCATCGGCACCGGCCTCAATCGCCCGTTGCGCATCTTCAATGCGGGTGATGCCGCAAATTTTGACTCGTGTTCTCATGACTGCTCCGCAAATACATCCGGCATGCCCGCCAAAAAATGCGGGCCGGGCACCCGTGCCGGCACCTCGAACGGCTGCGGGTACTCCACTGCCACCAGATACAATCCATAGGGTGGAGCCGTTACACCGGCTGCCGAACGCTGCCGGGCTTCCAGCACGTGCTGCATCCACTCCACCGGTTTTTCCCCGGCGCCAATTGCCATCAGCGTACCGGCAATATTGCGTACCATGTGATGCAAAAATGCCGATGCCCGGATATCCAGCACGATATAGCTGCCATAGCGGGTCAGCATGATGCCATCGAGGGTTTTTACCGGAGAACGTGCCTGGCATTCGGCGGCACGGAACGAACTGAAATCGTGAGTGCCCAGCAGGCATTGTGCAGCCTGGTTCATGGCGTCCACATTCAGTGTTTTATAGGTCCAGGTCACCGCATCACCCAGCAGTGCCGGCCGTACCGGATCGGTGTAGATGATATAGCGATAACGGCGGCGCACTGCGCTAAAGCGGGCCTCGAATTCATCCGGCACCGCCGCCACCCAAAGCACACTGATGTCCTTGGGCAGATAGCGGTTGCTGCCAAACAGCCAGGCCGAGTCAGAGCGCTGTACCGGCGCATCAAAATGCACCACCTGCACACAGGCATGCACACCGGCATCGGTACGGCCGGCACAGGTCACTTCTACCGGCTGGCCACCGGCCACCTGCGTCAGTGCCTGTTCCAGCTCCGCCTGCACGGTTGGCAAGCCACCCGGCTGACGCTGAAAGCCGTGATAGCGGCTGCCGTTATACTCCACGCCAAGGGCCAGCCTTGAAACGCCTGCGGCAGTCTCCAGGACTGCCGCAGGTGGTGTTGCTTCAACTGCTTTCATGAATCAGGACAGGTTGCCGAGCATATCCCGCGCCTGCTGTTGCTGCTCGGGGTTACCTTCATTGACCACCTCTTCCAGGATGTCACGAGCGCCTTCCACATCACCCATGTCGCTCAGCGCCTGGGCCAGGTCCAGCTTGGTGGTGGTTTCATCGGTACCGGACAGGAAGTCCAGATCATCACCCAGATCCTGCTCCAGCGCCGATACCGTACTCAGGTCGGCATCGGAAAGGGCTGCAGCCGCTGGCAGTTCGGGCGTGTCCAGATCAAACGAGAAGTCGTCCAGAGCGGCCAGCGCTTCACTGGCATCGGTGGTACCCGTTGCTGCCTCCGGCCGGTCGCTGCCTGCCAGCAAGGCATCGAGATCAAGATCAAGGTCAAGGCCGGCCACATCGGCTGGATCAGCCAGGGGTTCAGGCAGATCCAGACCGTCAAGGGACAATTCTTCGGCGTCATCAAGCACAGCGTCCAGCTCGCTGCTGACGCTTTGCAGTTCGGCATCCAGATCCAGATCCAGAACGCTGGTTTCTTCTGCCACCGGCGCAGCAGCTGCTTCGTCCACCGGCAGCGACAGGTCAAAATCCATATCCAGCAACAGATCGTCATCACCGCCGTCAGCAGGTGCTGCTTCTGCCACGGTTTCTTCTGCAGCCGTTTCATCAACTTTGAAATCATCCAGTACAAAGTCCAGCGGCTTGTCGCGGTCATCGATTTCCGGCAGCTCGAAATCCGGTATTTCCAGCACATCGGCGGTGTCGGCTGCTTCGTCCAGTGGCTGGGCCTGCCCATCGGCAGACTGTCCGCCCAGCAGGTCGTCCAGCTCGGAGAAGCCTTCGGCCAAAAAGTCGTCTTCCGGCAGTTCGGGCAGCCCTGATGGCGTGTCAACCGCGTCAAATCCGGGCAGTTCTGGCAGTTCTGGCGCTGCAACTTCCAGCAAGTGAGGGTAACGCTGCCGGATCGTATCCAGCGTTTCCGCCGGGGTGCCCATGGCTACCAGCTCTTCAAACTGGGCACTGAAGCTGTTCTGGTCTTCCAGGTCGGCAAACACTTCCAGCAACTTGATCCGCAAATCCTCGCGGTGCGGCTCCTGGTCAATGGCAGCCAGCAATACCTGCGACGCCTGGCTGAAACGGCCATAGCTGATGTAGTTTTCTGCTTCGGCAATCGGATCGTGACTGTCGGCGTCGCCTGCAAACTCGGGAACGGCCGCTGGCGTGGCGCCCAGATCATCATCCGGGAAGGCTTCATCAAGGCCGGGTACCGGCTCGTCATCAACCACTGCCGAGAAGCCCTGCTGCTCTTCCGGCTCCTTGTCGGCCTTGCCCTGGGCCCTGCGGCGGGCCAGCAGCAGCAACAGCAACAGTGCTGCCGCACCTGCCCCGGCTGCCGGCAGGAACATCGGGTTGGCCAGCAAGTCTTCCAGGAAGCTGCGCTGCTCTACCGGTGCCTCATTGGCGGCCTGTACCTGTACAGGCTGTGTATCGTCCTGTGCAGGGGCTGCCTCTTCGGCTTCAACGTGTTGCGGTTCAGCCGGTTCGGCTTCAACCAGGGTGTCAGCCACTTCAGCCTGCTGTTCCTCTGCCAGCTCCTGCTGCCGCAGTTCTTCGGCAATCAGCTCTTCAATGGTCGGTTCGGCTACCGGTTCGGCCAGCGGCTCGATGGCAGGTTCCTCGCCAGCGATTGAGAAGTCGTCATCAACCAGGCTTTCGTCAGCGGTTTGCTCTGCAGCCATCCCGACTTCGGCGGGCGCTTGCTCGTCAGCCACTGCTTCGGGCCCGGATTGCAATTCGGGCTGAGGTTCTTCGAGGGTCGCTTGCGATTCTGCTTCAAAGTTTTGCAGGCTGGCCAGCTGGTCATTTTTCAGTTCAACCAGACGTTGCAGTTTTTCAAGCTGGCTGTTGAGTTCTTCTACCCGGCTGTTCAGATCCTGGTTTTCACGCACGGCCGAGTCCAGTTGCTCCTGGGTCTGGGCCAGTTTGTCCTGCAGCGCAGCCGAGTTGCCCTGATCGCTGCCAATGGTGGATTCACCGGTATCGGCGGCAACCAGTCGCAGGTTGTCTTGCGGGGCTGCCTCGGCGGGGGCCGCATCGGCGGTACTGCGCTCACGGGCATCCAGCTGGCGCTCGGGTTTTGCGCCGGTGCGCCAGGCCTGTTCTTGCGCCTGAACTTCAGCGACTGCGCTTTTCAGGCTGCGTTGACGAATCTGTTCGGCCGTTGGCAACTTGAGCACCTGACCGCTTTTCAGGCGATTGATATTGCCATCAACAAAAGCATCGGGGTTCAGGTCCTGAATGGCCAGCATGGTCTGGTGAACAGAGCTGCCCTGACCGGCCCGCAGCGCAATTTCCCACAGGGTGTCGTTTTTGCGAACCTGGTACTCGCCGTCCTTCAAGGCCGGACGAGCCGCAGTACCGGCAGCCGGCAGCCGCTGGGTACGGGCCGGCTGGCTGCTGCGGGCTGGCTGGGGTTGCGCAGCTGCCGCAGCAGCGGGACGAGTGGTTGCAGCCGGCGCACTGTATACCACCTGCTGGGGTGTATACATGGGCGGGTCCAGCAGTACCGTGTACTCTTTCAGCAGGCGGCCGTTGGGCCAGTAAACTTCAACCAGAAAGTTGAGAAAGGGCTCGCGCACTGCCTGGTCACTGGTGATGCGGACAAAATTGCGTCCACCCCGAATGACCGGCGTAAACTTCAGGTTGGTCAAAAAGAAAGGTCGATCCACACCTGCCAGGCTGAACTCTTCAGCTGAAGCCAGCCGGGAACGGATTTCATCGGCACCCAGTCCCTTGGTTTCAAGCAGCTCGATTTCGGCCAGCAAGGGCTGATCAAGCGCTGACTTGACGGTGACCTCTCCCAGCCCCAGGGCATGGGCAACTCCGGATGTCATGGCTGTAGCAGCAGCTACGGCCAAAACCAGTTTACGAACCTGAAGCATAATGGCGTTTCCCTTATTTTTTAGGATTATTC
>CAZMLX010000092.1:6472-9118 GCA_964567275.1 uncultured Thiopseudomonas sp.
GTGTTTCACCGCAGCGGACAGCCGGATTCATGGAAAAGGCTGCGCAGGCAGAAGGCGGCAAACTAGAATCATCCTTCATTAGACTGCGTAAGTATCTTTGACCATTGAGCTTTTATCAACACAAAAACCGATCAAATGCCAATATTGGGAGACTGAATGCTTTATTTTTGACCCAGTGCACACATTTTGAAAACCGGTCCGGGCAAACACAAAATTTCTCGAACCCTCAAAAAAACCAAATAACACACTGATTTAAAATAGCTCTCTCAATCACCCCAGAATCGGAGGGAGCCAACACAAAACTGCCTGCCAAAATGGCAGGCAGTTGGCAACACTCCAAAAAAACAGGGTGTTTAATGCTCCAGCAGGATGCGCAACATGCGCCGCAGCGGCTCGGCCGCTCCCCACAACAGCTGGTCACCCACGGTGAACGCGCCCAGATACTGCGAGCCCATGTTCAGTTTGCGCAAGCGCCCTACCGGAATATTCAGGGTGCCGGTCACCGCTGCCGGGGTCAGGTCCTGCATGGTTTGCTCGCGGCTGTTGGCAACCAGCCTCACCCAGGGATTGTGCTGGCTGATCAGGCTTTCAATATCAGCCATGGGCACATCCTTGTTCAGCTTGATGGTCAAGGCTTGGCTGTGGCAACGCATGGCGCCAATACGCACACAGATGCCATCGATATGGATCGGGTTCTTAAAGCGCCCCAGAATCTTGTTGGTTTCAGCCTGCGCCTTCCACTCTTCGCGGCTCTGGCCATTGGGCAGTGCACTGTCAATCCAGGGGATCAGGCTGCCGGCCAGCGGCGCCCCAAAGTGGTCAACAGGCATACCCTCACTGCGCTGGGCAGCTGCCACCTTGCGATCGATGTCCAGGATGGCGCTGGATGGCGTATCCAGCTCGGAGCTTACAGCGTCACGCAAATATCCCATCTGGTTCAGCAGTTCGCGCATATTTTGCGCACCGGCACCACTGGCCGCCTGATAGGTCATGGCGCTCATCCACTCAACCAGCCCGGCCTCGAACAGGCCACCCAGGCCCATCAGCATCAGGCTGACGGTACAGTTGCCGCCAACAAAGGTTTTACGGCCATTTTCCAGACTCTGGTCAATGATTTTGCGGTTGACCGGATCCAGCACAATATCGGCCTCATCGCTCATGCGCAGGCCCGATGCCGCATCAATCCAGTAGCCGTTCCAGCCTTCGTCACGCAGCTTTGGATAAACTTCCTGGGTATAGTCGCTGCCCTGGCAGGTCAGAATAACGTCCAGAGTCTTGAGCTCGCTGATGTCATAGGCATCCTTGAGCGCCGGGATATCCTTGCCGATGTCGGGCCCCTGCCCGCCCACATTGGAGGTGGTAAAGAACACCGGTTCGATATGCTCGAAATCCTGCTCTTCACGCATGCGCTGCATCAGCACGGAACCGACCATGCCGCGCCATCCCACAAGACCTACACGTTTCATACAACCATACCTTTTCAATAGCGGGCCTGCCCTGGCGGCAGGCCCCGAGTTTTAACCCTTACAGCAGCTTGAGTGCGGCAAGCACCGCTTCGCCCATGGCGGCAGTACCCACCTGCTGCATGCCTTCGGACATGATGTCACCGGTACGCAAGCCCTGGTCCAGAACCTGGCTCACCGCCTGTTCAATGGCATCAGCGGCAACAGCCTGGTTAAAGCTGTAACGCAGCATCATTGAAACGGACAAGATGGTTGCCAGCGGATTGGCCAGCCCTTTGCCGGCAATATCCGGAGCGGAACCATGACAAGGCTCGTACATGCCCTTGTTGTTGGAATCCAGTGAAGCTGACGGCAACATGCCGATGGAACCGGTGAGCATGGAGGCTTCGTCCGACAGAATATCACCAAACATGTTGTCGGTAACCATCACGTCAAACTGTTTTGGCGCACGCACCAGCTGCATGGCGGCGTTGTCCACATACATGTGGCTTAGCTCGACCTCGGGATAGTCTTTGGCGACTTCCATCACCACATCACGCCACAGCTGGCTGGACGCCAGTACGTTGGCCTTGTCTACCGAGCACAGCTTTTTGTCGCGCACCATCGCCATGTCGAAACCAACCTTGGCAATGCGGCGGATTTCGCTCTCGGAGTACGGCAGGGTATCAAACGCCCGGCGCTCGCCGTTTTCAACCACCTGGTCACGTGGCGCACCGAAATAAATGCCGCCGGTCAGTTCACGCACGATCAGAATATTCAGGCCGGACACCACTTCGGGCTTGAGGCTGGACGCATCGGCCAGTTGCGGATACAAAATGGCCGGACGCAGGTTGGCGAACAGGCCCAGCTCGGAACGCAGCTTGAGCAGGCCACGCTCGGGGCGAATGCTTTTTTCGATGGTGTCCCACTGGGGGCCACCCACCGCACCCAGCAAAATGGCATCGACTTCACGGGCCAGAGCCAAAGTGGAATCGGCCAGCGGCACACCATGCTTGTCAATGGCCGCACCACCGAGCTCGCCATCAACCAGCTCAAGGTCGAGACTATATTTTTCATTGGCCAGCTTCAGCACCTTGACGGCTTCAGCCATGATTTCGGGGCCAATACCGTCACCGGGGATAACAAGAACTTTTTTACTCATGATTTTCTCTTTTTAATTTCAAATGTTTTTTAGTGTGGTGTG
>CAZMLX010000093.1:0-2441 GCA_964567275.1 uncultured Thiopseudomonas sp.
CCGAACGCCAGATTGCCCCCGAGCTGGTGCTGAAAAAGAAAATTCTGGTGGACGCACTGGCCAGCGGCTGGCCGCAAGGGCCTTACCGGCTGCCCGGCTCGCTGCAGGGCTGGCGGCTTGAACATTTGGGCCGGGCGCTGCAGGCAGCCCTGGCCGGAGAAACGCCATGAAAAAAATCTGCTCCATTTATCAGAGCCCGCGCAAGCCGGGCATGTACCTCTATGTGCTCAAGGCTGACGGGCTGGCGAAGGTGCCGGCCGAGCTGCTCACATTGTTTGGCACGCCCAGACACAGTTTTGACCTGGTCCTCACGCCGGAGCGCAAGCTGGCGCAGGAAGACATTGAGCAGGTGCTGGAAAACCTTGGCGGGCAGGGCTTTCACTTGCAGATGCCGCCGCCTGAAGATGATTACATCGAGCATCTGCCGCAAGAGTTGCTGACCCGCAATGATCCGGCCTGAGCCGATTGATGTTGCAACAATGATAAATAATGCTGGCACTCTGAAAAAAATCAGGTAAAGTACGTCCCACTGTTGCTGCATGCGTCACCGTGAATCACTCGATGTTTTTCCATCTTTGCGACTCCTGTTACTCCTTGCACTCAGTATTCGCAGACTGTTCTGCATTTATCGACTTCAATCAAGGAGACAGCAATGTCCAACCGTCAAACCGGTACCGTTAAGTGGTTCAACGATGAAAAAGGCTTCGGCTTCATTACTCCAGAATCTGGCGAAGACTTGTTTGTGCACTTCCGTGCCATTCAGGCCGACGGCTTCAAAACTCTGAAAGAAGGCCAGAAGGTCACTTTCGTAGCTACCCGTGGTCAGAAAGGCATGCAAGCCGAAGAAGTTCAGATCGCCTGATCTTCGTTCTGATGCACAAAAGCCCGCCTAATTGGCGGGCTTTTTCATTTCTGCCGGGACAAAGGCTATGCCCACAGGCTTTGGCTCGGTAATATGTGCCGCTCGGGGCGGGTGCCAGAGCCTGCCGAAACGGAACATGGCCCAGTTGAGGTTGCAACAGCAGATGAGCATCAAGTCAGACAAATGGATCCGCCGCATGTCGGAACAGCAGGGCATGATCGAGCCCTTTGTTGAACGCCAGATTCGCCAGCAGAGCAGCGAGCGGCTTATTTCCTATGGTGTGTCCAGCTACGGTTACGATGTGCGCTGTGCTGACGAGTTCAAGGTGTTCACCAATCTGCATTCGGTGACCGTAGACCCGAAAAACTTTGACGAAAAAAGCTTTGTCGACGTGAAGGGCGAGTATTGCATCATTCCGCCCAACTCTTTTGCGCTGGCCCGCACGGTGGAATACTTCCGCATTCCCCGCAATGTACTGACGATCTGTCTGGGCAAAAGTACCTATGCCCGCTGCGGCATTATCGTCAACGTCACCCCGCTGGAGCCGGAGTGGGAAGGCCATGTGACACTGGAATTTTCCAACACCACCACCTTGCCGGCCAAAATTTACGCCAACGAAGGCGTGGCGCAGATGCTGTTCTTCGAGTCGGACGAGCCCTGCGAGGTGTCCTACCGTGACCGTGACGGCAAGTACCAGGGGCAGCGTGGCGTTACCCTGCCCAGGGCATAGGCATAGAATTGAAAAAGGGGAGCTGCGGCTCCCCTTTTTGGTGGATCCAGTCCGTGGTTAGAACGGAAACAGCAGCGGTACCAGCACGAGGGTGGTAACCAGCACCACCAGCGTGAAGGGCGTGCCGATGCGGACAAAGTCGCCAAAGCGGTATTGGCCCGGGCCCAGTACCAGTGTATTCACCGGCGACGAAATGGGCGTCATGAAGGCGGCCGAGGCGGCCAGCGCTACCGTCATGGCAAAGGGCGCTGGCGAAGCGTCCATCGCCTGGGCACTGGCAATGGCTACCGGTGCCATCAGCACCGCCGTACCGGTGTTGGAAATGAACAGGCTGATACCGGCCGTTGCGACAAACAATACGGCCAGAATCATGCGTGGCCCGGCGTCACCAAACAGCTGCATCAGGCCATGTACTGCCAGGTCGATGCCGCCGGTTTTTTGCAGGGCGGTGGCGAAGGGCAGCATGCCGATAATCAGGATAATGCTTTGCCAGTTGATCGACTTGTAGGCGGCATCCATGTTGATGCAGCGAAAGGCGCCCATCAGCAGGCCGGCAATCAGCACCGCCATGACGTTGGAGACCACCCCGGTCAGCATCAGGACCACCATCACCGCCAGGCTGAACAGGGCGTGGGGTGCCTTGACCAGCGCCGGTACTCCCTGTTCGACCTCGACCGGCAGGCTGAGTACCAGAAAGTCGCGGGTATAGCCCTGCAGCACATGGATGCGCTTCCAGTCACCGGCCACCAGCAGGGTGTCTCCGGCCCGCAGTACCTCGTCCACCAGCAGGCCGTCCAGTGCGGCACGGTTGCGGCGCAGGCCGATGACGTTGAGCTTGCGCTGCGAGCG
>CAZMLX010000093.1:2541-9102 GCA_964567275.1 uncultured Thiopseudomonas sp.
TGCTGGCGCTCAACGGCAATGATGTTGATACCGTATTGCTTGCGTAATTGCAGCTCGTTGAGGGTCTGGCCGGTGAGAATCGAGTTGGCCTTGACGCGCAGACGGCGTTCGCGGCCCTCAAGGCGGTATTCCCGTACCAGATCCTGGATACGGTGGCGCGGCTCCTTGCTGCCCTGATCGTCAACATGGCCGGCCAGCCAGCGGCGGGCTACCAGCATGTAGCAGATACCCAGCACCAGAACGGTCAGGCCGATGGGCGTAAAAGCCAGAAAGCTGAAGCCTTCGTAACCATGGCGTACCAGCTCGCTGTGCACCACCATGTTGGGCGGAGTGGCCACCAGGGTCAGCATGCCGCTGATCAGACCGGCAAAACACAGCGGCATCATCATCTTGCTGGGATGGATGTTCAGGCGGGTACAAATGCTCAGCACCACCGGAATAAAAATCGCCACCACGCCGGTAGAACTCATCACCGAGCCGAGCATTGCAACCGCCAGCATCAGAAACAGCGTCAGCCGCCACTCGCTGCTGCCGGCATGCCTGACCAGCATTTCACCCATCTGGTTGGCGATTCCGGTACGCACCAGTCCCTCACCCACCACAAACAGTGCGGCAATCATGATCACGCTTGGATCACTGAAACCGGCCAGCACCTCTTTGGTGGTGAGTACGCCGCTGAGTGCCAGCGACACGATCATCAGTATCGCCACGGCGTCCATGCGGGGCTTGTTGCGCACAAACAGAATGATGGCAATAAACAACAGGGATAAAACCCAGATCAGATCCGTGTTCATGGCAGGTGTCCGTTTCTAAAGCAAAAATGGGGAGTGGGGAATTGGGGGTGTCTGACTTGTGGTGTGATCAGCCGAGTAACAGGGCGTCGTCGCTGATTTTTTCGCCCCGCACCTTTTCAAACATGTCCAGCAGGTCGGGGATCTGCATGCCTTTGCGCTGGTCGCCGCAGACATCCAGTACCACCTGGCCCTGGTGCAGCATCACCGTACGGTCGCCGACATCCAGTGCCTGGCGCATGCTGTGGGTGACCATCATGGTGGTGAGCTGTTTTTCGGCAACAATGCGCTGGGTCAGCTCCAGTACAAAGTCGGCGGTGCGGGGGTCAAGGGCTGCCGTGTGTTCGTCCAGCAGCAAAATACGTGATGGCTGCAAGGCAGCCATCAAAAGGCTCACTGCCTGGCGCTGGCCGCCGGACAGCAGGCCGATACGGTCGGCCAGCCGGTTTTCCAGCCCGAGCCCAAGGCGTGACAGCTGTTCACGGTAGTAGTCACGCTGGTCGGCCTTCACTGCCCGGCCCAGACCACGCTTGCTGCCCCGGCACTGGGCCAGTGCCATGTTTTCTTCAATGGTCAGGTCTTCGCAGGTACCGGCCATCGGGTCCTGGAACACCCGGGCAACCCGGGTGGCACGGGCCCAGACTGGCAGGCGGGTAACGTCGGTGTCATCAATCAGGATGCTGCCGCTGTCGACACGCAGGTCGCCGGACACCGCATTCAGAAAGGTTGATTTACCGGCGCCATTGGTGCCGATCACGGTGACAAACTGGCCGGTCGGGATTTCCAGCGACAACCCTTGCAGGGCACGGGTTTCAATGGGGGTGCCAGGGTTGAAGGTGATTTTCAGGTCGGTTGCTTTGAGCATCTCAGACACTCCGGCGGCGGGCCAGCCGCTGCTTGAACAGGGGGATGACCAGCGCCACGGTCACTAGCAGGGCGGTGACCAGGTTGAGGTCCTGAGCCTGCAGGCCGATGAAGTCGCTGTTGAGCGCCAGGGCAATGAAAAAGCGGTACACCACGGCGCCGAGAATGACTGCCAGGGTAAGCATGAACAGTTTGCGTGAAGGCAGAATGCTTTCGCCGACAATCACGGCGGCCAGGCCAATTACAATGGTACCCACACCCATGGAAATGTCGGCACCGCCCTGGCTCTGGGCGTAGAGTGCACCGGCCAGGCCGACCAGACCGTTGGAAATGGCCATGCCGAGGATGATCATGGCGCCGGTGTTGACGCCCTGCGCCCGAGCCATGCGCGGGTTGGAACCGGTGGCACGGATGGCCAGCCCCTGCCGGGTGGCAAAGTAGGCGTCCAGCGCCAGCTTGGCGATGATCACCACGCCGACCAGAATCAGCGGACGGCCAATGTAGTCCATCAGCCAGTCCGGCTGCAGCACGCTGAATACGGTGGGTTCCATGATCAGCGGGATATTGGGCCGGCCCATGATGCGCAGGTTGATGGAATAGAGCGCAATCATCATCAGGATGCTGGCCAGCAGGTCCATGATTTTCAGGCGGACATTGAGCAGGGCGGTAACCACACCGGCCGCGGCGCCGGCCAGCATCGCCAGCAGGGTGGCGAGGAAGGGATCCATGCCGTTGGCGATGCACACCGCACCGACAGCACCGCCGAGCGGAAAGCTGCCGTCGACGGTGAGATCGGGAAAGCGCAGCAGACGAAAGGAAATGAATACACCCAGGGCGACCAGGCTGAAGATCAGGCCGATCTCAAGCGCACCAAAAAAGGAAAACCAGGACATGCGGATTAGGCTTCACAGCTGTGGGAAATTAAACGGGGTATTATACCCGCAGCGGACCGCAAAGGGGTAGGCTGGGTGTGACAAGAGGCTGATTGTCTTGTCGGTATGGAGGCTCGGCTGGTTTGGGTTGTTGCTCATCCCGCCACGCCCGGGTTGACCGGGTGAGGGCGGGATGACGCAGGGCCTGCTCGAACCTGCAGCAGGAACAGCCGGTCAGCGGATGATTTCCGTGGCACGCAGCAGCAGCTCTTCACTCAGGCGCACGCCCTGTTGCTCGGCGGCGGTGACGTTGATGAACAGCTGCAGGTTTTCGCTGGTTTGCGGCTGGATATCGCCCGGCTTTTCACCTTCGAAAATGCGGATCACCACCTGGCCGGTCTGGCGGCCAAGATCACGGTAGTCCACGCCCAGTGCGGCAATGGCGCCACGACGGACACTGTCAGTGTCGGAAGCGATCAGCGGGGTTTGGGTTTCGTTGCCGACCTTGGCCAGTGATTCGTAGGCGGACACTACGTTGTTGTCGGTATTGGTGTAGATGACGTCCACTTTGCCGACCAGGCTGAGGGCGGCATTGCGCACGTCAACAGTGCGTGGCGCAGCAGCTTCCACCAGTTGCAGGCCGTGTTCGGGCAACAGTTTTTTGAAGGCTTCAACCACGGCGACCGAGTTGGCTTCGCCGGGGTTGTAGACCATGCCGACTTTTTTGGCGTCGGGAATGATTTCCTTGATCAGCCCGATCTGCCTGTCCAGCTCCAGCACGTCGGACACGCCGGTAACGTTGGTGCCGCTGGCCTCCCAGCCTGGGGTCAGCTGGGCCTTTACCGGGTCGGTCACGGCAGTAAATACCACGGGTACCGAACGGGTGCCGGCCACCAGTGCCTGGGCGGTGGGGGTACCAATGCCGACCAGTACGTCAGGCTGGTCACCAATGAATTTGCGGGCGATTTGTGCAGCGGTACCACTGTTGCCCTGGGCGCTCTGGTATTGCCACTTGAGGTTTTGGCCCTCGCTGTAACCGGCTTCGTTAAGTACTTCGAGAATGCCGTCACGGGCGGCATCCAGCGCCGGGTGTTCGACAATGGCGGTCACGGCTACGGACTTGACCGCTTCTTTGGCGATAGCGAGCTGGGTGCCCATGGCCAGCGTCAGGGCGCTGAGGGTGAGGACAGCGGATTTTGGAAGTTTCAGCATGGATGGTGATCTCCTGCGGTAATTTTTATTGCGTAAAAAGGTGTTGGTAGCAAGGCGAAGCTTGTATGGGCGTTTCAGCACCAGCCGGGCATGGATTCTGCGATTGCCCTTGCGGGCAACGCAGAATGACAGGATGCGGTTTCGCCTTTGTCCCGTCACCCTGCGCGAAGTCGCAGGGTACAGCGCTTTCAGGCAACGCCAGACCCCCATCCAGCTGCCGCACTAGGAACTGCAATCCGCAACCCGCTGGATTCTGCGACTGCGCTTCGCTGCGCGCAGAATGACAAAGTTGTCACCCTGCGCGAAGTCGCAGGGTCCAGCTGTTTGCCAGATATGGATTCTGCGATTGCCCTTGTGGGCAACGCAGAATGACGAGGGCTGGCTCACTCCCAGGGCTGCAATGGTTGTCCTTACAAACTCGCCATTTTCTCCCGTTGTTCGCTTAGCTGGGCCAGTGCCTGTTCGTATTCGGTCTGTTTGGCGCGTTCTTTTTCGATCACGTCGGCCGGGGCCTTGGCGACAAAGCCTTCATTGCCCAGCTTGCCGGCAACACGCTTGATCTCGCCTTGCAAACGGGCGATTTCCTTGTCCAGACGGGCCAGCTCGGCGGTGGTGTCGATCAGGCCGGCCATCGGCACCAGCACCTGCAGGTCGCCAACCAGTGCGGTGGCGGACATGGGCGCTTCCTGACCGGCACCCAGGGTGCTGATGGATTCCAGCCGGGCCAGTTTGCTCAGGGTGGTCTCGTTGACCTGCAGGCGGCGGCGGTCTTCGGCGCTGCTGTTGGCCAGGTACAGCGGAATGGGTTTGCCCGGGCCGATGTTCATTTCGGCACGGATGTTGCGCACCGCCAGCATCACGCTTTTCAGCCATTCGATATCGCCTTCGGCTTGCGCATCCACCTTGTCGCCTTCACTGGACGGGAAGGGCTGCAGCATGATGGTGGAGCCTTTTTTGCCGGCCAGCGGCGCAATGCGCTGCCAGATTTCTTCGGTGATGAACGGCATGAACGGGTGTGCCAGCCGCAGGGCGGCTTCCAGTACCCGTACCAGCGTGCGGCGGGTGCCACGGGTACGGGCGGCCGGAGCGTTTTCGTCCCACAGCACCGGCTTGGACAGCTCCAGATACCAGTCGCAATACTGGTTCCAGATAAATTCGTACAGGGCGTTGGCGGCCAGGTCGAAGCGGAACTGGTCCAGCTGACGGGCCACTTCCTGCTCGGTACGCTGCAGCTGGGAGATGATCCAGCGGTCGGCCACGGTCAGTTCGACCTCTTGCTCGTCGCCCAGGCCCACATCCTGGCCTTCGCACTGCATCACCACATAGCGGGCGGCGTTCCAGATTTTGTTGCAGAAGTTGCGGTAGCCTTCCACCCGGCCCATATCGAACTTGATGTCACGGCCGGTGGAAGCCAGCGAGCAGAAGGTAAAGCGCAGGGCGTCGGTGCCGTAGCTGGCGATGCCGTCGGCAAACTCGTCACGGGTTTGCTGTTCGATTTTGGCGGCCAGTTGCGGCTGCATCATGCCGCTGGTACGTTTTTTGACCAGTGATTCCAGGTCGATGCCGTCAATGATGTCCAGCGGATCCAGCACGTTGCCCTTGGACTTGGACATTTTGTGGCCCTGGCTGTCACGTACCAGGCCATGCACGTACACGGTCTTGAACGGAATCTGCGGGGTGCCATCCTCGTTTTTCACCAGGTGCATGGTCAGCATGATCATGCGTGCTACCCAGAAGAAAATGATGTCGAAACCGGTCACCAGCACGTCGGTGGGGTGGAAGGTTTTCAGGAATTCGGTTTGCTCGGGCCAGCCCAGGGTGGAGAAGGTCCACAGGCCGGAGCTGAACCAGGTGTCCAGCACGTCGTCATCCTGGCGCAGCACCACATCGGCGCCGAGCTTGTGCTTCTCGCGTACCTCGGCCTCGTTACGGCCCACATACACCTTACCGGACTCGTCATACCAGGCCGGAATGCGGTGGCCCCACCACAGCTGGCGCGAGATGCACCAGTCCTGGATGTCGCGCATCCAGCTGAAATACATGTTTTCGTATTGCTTGGGCACAAACTGGATGCGGCCGTCTTCCACGGCGGCAATGGCCGGCTCGGCCAGCGGCTTGGTGGACACGTACCACTGGTCGGTGAGCCAGGGCTCGATCACGGCACCGGAGCGGTCGCCACGGGGAGTTTTCAATGCATGCGGTTCGATGCTTTCCAGCAGGCCCAGGCTTTCAAAGGCGGCGACAATGCGCTTGCGGGCCTCGAAGCGGTCCAGGCCGGCAAACAGCTCGGGCAGACTGGCGTCCAGTTCGGCGTTGTGGCTGCCGTCGCTGTTGAAGATCTGGGCGGTGGCCAGAATGGCAGCGTCCTGATCGAGAATGTTGATCATCGGCAGCTGGTGGCGCTTGCCGACTTCGTAGTCGTTAAAGTCGTGGGCGGGGGTGATCTTCACACAACCGGTACCGAACTCGGGGTCGCAGTAGTCGTCGCCGACAATCGGAATGCGGCGGCCCACCAGTGGCAGTTCAACAAAGCTGCCGATCAGTTCTTTATAACGTTCGTCCTCCGGGTTTACCGCTACGGCGGTGTCACCGAGCATGGTTTCCGGACGGGTGGTGGCGACGACCAGATAATTTTTGCCATCGGCGGTGGTGGCGCCGTCAGCCAGCGGGTAGCGCAGGTTCCACAGGCTGCCCTGTTCGTCATGGTTTTCCACTTCCAGGTCGGAAATGGCGGTATGGAATTTGGGGTCCCAGTTGACCAGCCGCTTGCCACGGTAAATCAGGCCGTCGTTGTACAGGCGGACAAAGGCCTCTTTAACCGC
>CAZMLX010000094.1:0-8873 GCA_964567275.1 uncultured Thiopseudomonas sp.
TCGCCCAGGAACTCTTCCAGAGACTCGGCGTTATCGCCATTCATGTGTACAAACACGAAACCCTTGTAACTTTCGACACGCGCCTTGGGCAGGCCCAGCTTCTTCTTGTCAAAGCAGTCGCTGTACTGGTCATCGGCTTTAACCTTGACCAGATCACCGTTGGAACGGTAGCACCAGGCGTGGAAGGGACAGGTAAAGGTGCTCTGGTTACCAGCGCTAACGCGGGTCAGAGTGGCACCCCGGTGGCTACAGGTGTTGGCCAGCGCATTCAGTTCACCACGACCATCACGGGTAATGATCAGCGGCTGGCGGCCTGCCTGCATGGTAATGAAGTCGTTGGGATTAGGGATCTGGCTTTCGTGGCAAGCGAAAATCCACTGATTTTCAAACACAAACTCCATTTCCAGATCAAACAGTTCAGGTTCGGTAAATACATGCCGGGCCAGACGGAAGACGCCGTCTTCCGGGCGGATATCCAGGCTGTGCTCGATGAAATCTTTCCACTCACCCCAGGTTCGTTCAACGCTCATGACATTCTCCACACTTTACTTTTATTGTAGGTTTCTTCTTGCAGCTGGCACTTCCTGTCCCAACAGCAAGTGCATGGCTAAAGACTGATGGAGAGCCTGCCTTCTGTCCAAGATTTTTTACGCATCAACCCATACAATATTTGTATTCGACTCTATGCATTCCATACTTTAAAAATCATCTGTCTTTTTTAAAAAAAAGGCTTTAAAAAAAATAAATTTCATAACTGACTGTTTTTATAAGCATAAAACAAAATAACCCAACATGAGCCAAAGCCCTACTTATACAAAAAGGAACCCTGATAATAAAAAACCTGCTATAAATCAGCTTACAAACTCCAGATAGGGTATCGCTCGGCATGCGACTTTATGCGTAAACAGGTTACAAAAAACACACATTGACCATCCGGCCAAACCGAAAAGTACGGAACAAAAACAGTCTGCCGGACATCCGGCAAGGCATTCACAACAACTCCCCACTCTTCTGGTTACCATCAGGCTCACTCAAGGGACTCAGGTACATGGAACTCAAAATCGTCAAATCATTTGTGGCTGTAGCCGAAGAGCTCAGCTTCACCAAGGCAGCCCAACGCCTGCACATTGCCCAGCCACCACTCAGCCGGCACATCAAGTTGCTGGAAGAAGATGTTGGCACCCTGCTAATCAAGCGCAACTACCGCTCCATCGAGCTGACCAAGGCCGGTCACTTCTTTTACCAGCACGCCCTGGATCTGCTGGAGCGGGCAGAAAGCACCAAGTACATGACCCGACGTCTTGGCAATGCGACCCAGGAGTTTTCCATTGCTGTGGTTGGCTCAGTGCTTTATGGCTATTTGCCAGAAATCATTTACCGTCTGCGCCAGGCTTACCCGGATTACCGGGTGCACATGCGCCAAATGGGCACCACTGAACAAATCCAGGCGCTCAAAGAAGGCAAGATTGATGTAGGTTTCGGTCGGGTAGCCACTGATGATCCCAATGTGCGCTGCCTAGAATTGCGCGAAGAAAAGATGATTGTCGCTCTGCCCGTCCACCACCCGCTGGCTCAAGCTGACAGAAAAATTGACCTGTATGAAATCCGTGATGAAAACATCATTATTTCCTGCGTCACCGGAAAGATTACCTACGCCAATATTGTCAGTGGTTTTTTTGAAAGAAAAGGCCTGCCTACCCCGCCTATCCGGGAAGAGTCCGACCTGCAGTTTGCCCTGGGCATGGTGGCCGCTGGCGAAGGCATTTCCATTGTCCCGGAAAGTTTTAGCAAGATTCGTCTAAACGTGTCCTATCACACCTTTAACGATGACAAGATCAGCAGCTCCATTCACATGCACTTTCGCAAAAACGACCAATCCGAAATCGTACGTAACCTGCTGGAGATCATCCGCGGCATCTACGATGCAGAGCACATCAGCGCCATGTATCTGCAAGAAAATTAAAGAACTATTTGCTTACTGAACAAACAACAAGGCGGCCTATTGGCCGCCTTGTTGTTATTTACCCGTCCCAATCAGGCTGTATCAGTCGCCAACTGCCCGGCAGGCTGCTGTCGTTTCTCCAGCCCAATCAGGAATACTGACACCAGTGCAATCAGGCAGGGTACGCCCAGCACAATGAAGTTGTACTTGACCGGCAGGTTCAGTCCCATCACGGAACCAATCAGCATGGGACCCACAATGGCACCAATACGACCCATACCCAGTCCCCAGCCAATACCCGTGGAGCGAATGGGCGCCGGATAGTAAACCGCCATAAAGGAGCAGATAACAATCTGCGAGCCAATGGAAGCCGCGCCAGCAATGGCAATCAGCAGGTACACCAGAGTATCGGGCACCTTGACGCTCAGCAGAAATAACGCCAGTGCGCCAGCACAGTAGAAGTACAGCAGTACTTTCTTGTGCCCCATGCGGTCAGCCAGGTAACCACCCAGAATTGCGCCCAGCATACCGCCAATGTTCAAAGAGAACAGGAAGGCCAGGCTGGCTTTCAGCTCATACCCGGACTCAACCATCAGTTTGGGAATCCAGTTGCCCAACGCATACACCAACAGCAGGGTCATAAAAATGCTGCACCAGAACATGATGGTGCTCAGCAGACGGCCACCACTGAAGATTTCCTTGACGGGTTTGTCGGCCGCCTTTTCATTGGCCTTGTCCAGCACCACCAGTGCATCTTCCGGAATATCCGCGTTGGGCACCAGTCTTTGCAAAACACCGCGAGCCTGGAACTGTTTCTTGGTGCGCACCAAATAATCCATGGAATCCGGCAGGATATACATCATGGGTGCCAGGAAAATAACCGGCAGACCAGCAATATAAAACAGCAAACGCCAGCCATACGTTTCGATCAAACCAATCCCCAGCAAAGCAGCCGACATGCCACCAATGGCATAGCCGCTGAACATCAAAGCTACCAGCGTGGACTTGAGACGAGCCGGCGCGTATTCGGTCATCAGAGAAATCACATTGGGCATGACACCGCCCAGTCCGATACCGGCAATGAAGCGATATACAGAAAACTCTTCAGGTGAGGACGCGGCACCACACATCGCCGTAAACACACTAAAGATCACGATGCAGATGGCAATCACCCGCTTGCGGCTAAAGCCGAACTTTTCCAGCTTGTCGGACAGGCTGCCAAACAGGATGGCCCCGGCCATCATGCCAAATAGCGCAAGGCTGCCGATAAAGCCGGCCCGTACCGGAGTAATTCCCCATTCTGGCATCAGCTGGGGCAGTGCTACCCCGTAAACTACCAGGTCATATCCGTCAAAAATAATGATCAACGAGCAGATAGCAATGATCATGTAGTGAAACGGAGTGAGCCTGGCCTCTGCCATCAGAGACGTCGCATTTACTGTCTTCATAGGTCACCTTTTTTGTTGTTGTAGGTATGCCAGTCCCACTGGCATGACCCGCAGTATTACCGCTGCAACCCGGCAGTGACAAAGACTCTTTTCAGATCAACTGATACAAGTTTGATATAGGTTAAAGCTAACAATTTCAGCCCTTAAAGAGACAATCCTTTTGGCGGCAACGCAAAAAACCCCGCCTGGAAACAGGCGGGGTGATGCAAAGCCAATGGGAGTTAGCGGCGCAGGTAGGTAGAGAAGTCGATATCCCCCACCGAAAGAATAGCCTGTACCCGGTTGGTGGCGTTGAGTTTGCGCAAGATGGCGGAAACGTGAGCCTTGACCGTGGTTTCGGCAATGTCCAGGTTGTAGGCGATCTGCTTGTTGGACTCGCCCTTGGCCATGCGCTCCAGCACCAGCAACTGGCGACGGGTCAGCGCCTGCAGCAGCTCCGGCGATACCGTGGTTTCCCTTGGGGTGCGTACCGAACCGGTCTTTTCGGAGCGGATGATGTCGGCGGGCAAATACACATTGCCCTGCAACACCTGCTCGATGGCGGCCGTCATTTGCTCCCGGGGCGTGGATTTGGTGATAAAGCCCACCGCACCATAGGTCACTGCCTGCAACACGATGTGTTTTTCCTGCTCGGCAGACACAATGACCACAGGAATGGTAGGGGCTTCGTTGCGGATGCTCATCAGGCCGTTGAGACCCTGCATGCCCGGCATGTTCAGATCCAGCAGGATCAGGTCCAGCTCGTCATGCTCAACCGCCAGTTCCAGCGCACTGTCGAGATTGTCGGTTTCAATGATGTGACACTCCGGAAACCCTGAACGAATCACGCTACAGATGGCCTCCCGGAACAGGGGGTGATCATCAGCTACCAGGAAGTTGTACATAGTCCGCATCCTTTGTTTTGCATCAGGTGTCATGGGTTGACCCGATGGTGTTGTTATTTTATTCGCCCGGTGCTGCCAGCCCTTCGGGCCAGGGCAGCGGCTGTGACCGTTCCAGCGTCTGGCCTGCTTCGACCCAGCCTTCAATGCCATCACGCAGCCAATAGAGTTGCGTATAGCCCCACTCGTGGGCACGCCGGGCGGCATTCCAGCCCAGCCAGCAATCGGCACGGCAATACATGACCAGCGGAGCGTTTTTATCACCCTTGCTGATGTCCTGCAGCCAGTGCTGACAATAGGCCTGCCAGTCGGCATCAAGCTGGCCCTGCCCGCAATTTGCCAGCCAGTAAGTGCCTGGCAAATTATGGTGTTCTTTCTGCATGGAAAAATGCCCATGCAGCCAGGGGTTGTTATAGGCGTCAATCAGTGCCGCTGCCGGTTGCTCCTGCAACAGCTGTTGCAACTGCTCCGGAGTCAGCGTCACCGCAAAGTCATGGCTGAGCGGGGTCGGGCTACGGTAATGGGTTGCCCGGTAGCCATCCGCAGTAAACAGTTCGCTGGCCTGTCCCCAACCGCTTGCCAGCATGGCAATCAGCGCCAGCATGCCTGTGTAACCCGATATCTTCATACCTTTGCTCCGTACCTCTGCCGAACGGTTGCCAGCTGCCAAAGACACAACCAGCCCAGTACTTTAGGTCCATTAGAATCCTGGGCCGGCGGTTTTTACATTAGACCATACGGCGGCAAAGCCGGTACTAAAGTACTGTTTTTATTGCGGCCAGCAACAGCATTTATCAAAACGGCACTTAAGTATCAGACAACAGCCACCAAAGCAGCGCCCGCCGCCACCGCCCTGCCCTTTAGCATGGGCGAAATGCAACAGGAACCCGGTCCATGAAAATTTTGCTTGTTGACGGTCACCCGGTGGTGCGCAGCGGTTATGCCCACTTGCTGGACAGCGCCATCCCGGACCTTCACTGCCAGCACGCCGCCAACGGCGAAGCGGCACTGGAGCTGCTGGGCCAATGGCTGCCCAATCTGGTCATTATGGAGATCAGCCTGGAAGGCATCAGCGGACTGGAGTGCTGCCGCCGCATGCTACAGCGGCTGCCGCAATTGCCGGTGCTTTTTTTCAGTGTCCATGCCGAGCTGTCCATTGTCCGCCAGGCACTGGAGTCTGGCGCCCGTGGCTATATCAGCAAATCGGCCGAGCCGGCGGTGATGATCGAGGGCGTACGCCGGGTGCTGGCCGGTCAGGCTTATGTTGAACAAAGCCTGGCCACCCAGTTACTGTACAGCAAGCCCCAGGACTCGCAGATCGACTCCCGGCTCGACAGTCTTTCGGCCCGGGAACTGGAAGTATTTGTGATGCTGGCACGGGGTTTCAGTGCCGCCAATATTGCCGAAAAGCTCTGTATCAGCAATAAAACCGTGGCCAACTACAGCACCCAGGTCAAACACAAGCTGCAAGCCGCAAGCCAGGCCGAACTGGTGCATCTGGCCCTTGACCTGGGGCTGGTACGCAGTGCACAGCTGGCCGGCTGACAGCCTTCTCTGTGCCGCAAGGTGTATCCGCAGGCAGGGCGAAGCCGGAGCAAAGCCTCACCCTGCCTGCCACACCGAAGCCAAAAACCCCTATGGATTCTGCAACTACGCTTCGCTACGTGCAGAATGACGGTGGTGGGACATAACACAGGGGAGGCACACACCCTTCACCCTTCACCCTGCAACCGACAACCAACAACCAACAACCAACAACCAACAACCAACAACCAACACAGCGACAGCAGCCCGGCGCAGCCGGGCCACTCCCTCAAACGACACGGTGTATCCGCAGACAGGGCGAGGCCGGAGCAAAGCCTTGTTCCCGTGACGAAGCCCGCTTCGGCGCGGGAGCGTGAGCTTTGCGCAGCGCCTCGCCCTGCCTGCCACACCGAAGCCAAAAACCCTATGGATTCTGCAACTACGCTCCGCTGCGTGCAGAATGACGAGGGATGGATTCTGCAACTACGCTTCGCTACGTGCAGAATGACAAAACAAAGCCCCGTCATCCGCCAATCTCAAACCGCTCTGGTCAGCCCACGGGCTGCCAATGGCTACTTACTGGGCGTTGTAAATGTTCTTTTCCCAGTCGTGCGGACAATCCTTGCAGCCTTCCATAAAGGTGCCGACAAAGGTGGCATAGTGGCGACGGGCACCGGTCATGCTGGCTTTGCTCATGTTGGTTTCGCCAAATTTGGCTTCCTGCAGGTTGGCATCGTTCAGATTGGCACGAGTCATGTTGGCACGGTTAAACCAGGCCATTTCCAGATCGGCAGCAAAAAAACGGGCTTCGCGCAGGTCGGCACCGGACAACCGGGCAAACTGCAGGTTGGCACCGGTAAAGTCGGCCTGGTGGGCTTTCAGTCCCGGGCCAGTCATGCCCCAGCCCTGAATGCCCATCAGGCTGGCCTTGTGCAGGTTGGCCATGCGCAGGCGTGCTTGCTGCAAGCTGGCACGGTTCAGGGTAGCCCCTTCCAGATTGGCTTCTTCCAGGTTGGCCAGGTCAAGATTGGTATGGCGAAAGTTGGCACCCGCCAGGTTGGCTTTGCTGAAATCAGTGCCGTGCAGATCTTCGTTGCTGAAGTCGGCACCACGCAGATCCATGCCGGCACAATTGGCCCGGGGTTCCAGTTTGCAGCCGTTGATTTCACGGACAGTTTCGTCGTCCGCCTGGGCAGTCAGCGCCAGTGCCAGCGCCAGTGTGGTTAGCAATGGTCGAATCATTGGTTTTCTCCTTGCTCCTTGTGAAGCCCGGCATTACCGCTCGGTTATGCCGGGCTCTAACAACAACTGCCCTTTCGGGCAGTTGTCGGTTTTACGGATTACTTCTTGTCCCAGGCCGGGAGTTTGAATACCCAGTAGGAACCACCCTGTGCAACAGGCTTGGTCAGCTCAGCCATGTCGCCACCCCAGAGCGGTACCGCACCGCCGTAACCGGAAGCCACACCGATGTACTGCTCGCCATCCTGTTCCCAGGTGATGGGCGGAGACACGATGCCGGAACCGGTCTGGAAGCTCCACAGCTCCTTGCCGTTCTTGGCGTCAAACGCCTTGAAGAAGCCGTCGCTGGTACCGGTAAACACCAGGTTGCCCTTGGTGCTCAGCACACCGGCCCACAGTGGCAGGCGCTCTTTGTGTTCCCAGGCGACTTTGCCGGTGGCCGGATCCATCGCACGCAGAATACCTACGTGGTCATCAAACAGGCGCTTGATGCGGAAGCCCATGCCCAGGTAAGCGGCACCCTTCTTGTAGTTGACTTCTTCGGTCCAGTAGTCTTCTTTCCAGTGGTTGGCTGGAATGTAGAACAGGCCGGTATCCTGGCTGTAAGCCATAGGGTTCCAGTTCTTGCCGCCCAGGAACGGCGGAGAAACCTCTACCGACTCGCCACGCTTCTCGCCGGCTTTCGGCTTGGGTGGACGCTGACCGTCAACTTCGACCGGACGACCGGTTTCCAGGTCAATGTGGCTGGCCCAAGTGATGCCATCAACAAACGGGAAAGCATTCAGCAGTTTGCCGGTTTCACTGTTGACCACGTAGAAGAAGCCGTTACGGTCAGCGTGGGCGCTGGACTTGACGGTTTTGCCATCTTTGCCTTTGAAGTCAAACAGAACCAGTTCGTTGTTGCCGGAGAAGTCCCAGGCGTCGTTTGGCGTGTGCTGATAGAACCACTTCACTTCACCGGTGCTTGGGTCTACACCCACCTGACCGGAGGTATACAGGCTGTCGTAATCCTTGGGATCACCACCCTCGGCGGTACGGGCCCAGCCGTTCCAGGGTGCGGGGTTACCGGCACCAATCACAATGGTGTTGCTCTTCACGTCAAAGCTGGCGCTCTGCCATGGGGCACCACCACCGTGGCTCCAGGCTTCGGCTTTGCCGGTCGGGCTGTTGGGATCGTCAGGCCAGGATGGAGCCTTGACATCACCGGTCGGGGTGCTGTCCTTGCCATTCAGGCGGCCCATATGGCCTTCAACAAAGGGACGCATCCAGACTTCTTCACCGGTGTCGGGATCGCGGGCAAACAGCTGGCCAACCACACCGAATTCGTCACCGGAGCTACCGTGAATCAGCAGCACCTTGCCGGTTTTCTGGTCTTTGACCAGGGTAGGCGCACCGGTCATGGTGTAGCCGGCAGTGTGGTCACCGAATTTTTTGTTCCAGACAACCTTGCCGGTGTCCTTGTTCAGGGCAACAACACGGGCGTCGAGGGTACCGAAGAATACCTTGTCGCCATAAATGGCGGCACCACGGTTAACCACGTCACAGCAAGGACGGATGTCGTCGGGCAAACGATGGCTGTAGCTCCATAGCTTGGCACCGGTTTTGGCGTCCAGGGCCCACATCCGCGAGTAAGAACCGGTCACATAGATAACCCCATCGTGTACCAGCGCCTGGGATTCCTGACCACGCTGTTTTTCGTCACCGAACGAGAAGGTCCAGGCCGGCTGCAGCTTGAATACGTTCTTGTCGTTGATTTTGGTCAGGGTGCTGTAACGCTGGGCATCATTACCCATACCGTACATCAGTACGTCCTGGGTGGTTACGTGGTCGTTGGCGATG
>CAZMLX010000095.1:0-8508 GCA_964567275.1 uncultured Thiopseudomonas sp.
TCGCGGGCCTTGCGTGCCGCTTCACGGGCGCGGGCGGCGTCGATGATCTTGCCGACAATGGCCTTGGCCTCGGCCGGATTTTCCAGCAGGTAGTCGGCCAGGTATTTGCCCATTTCCTGCTCGACGGCGGTTTTCACCTCGGACGACACCAGCTTGTCCTTGGTTTGCGAGCTGAATTTGGGGTCCGGCACCTTGACCGAAATAATGGCGGTCAGGCCTTCACGGGCGTCGTCGCCGGTGGTGGCGACCTTGTCTTTTTTGCCGATGCCTTCGGCTTCGATGTAGTTGTTCAGGTGACGGGTCAGTGCGGTACGGAAACCGACCAGGTGGGTGCCGCCGTCACGCTGGGGAATGTTGTTGGTGAAGCACAGCAGGTTTTCGTTGAAACCGTCGTTCCACTGCATCGCCACTTCCACGCCGACGCCGTCTTCTTCACGCTGTACGCTGAAATGGAACACCTGGTTGATCGGGGTCTTGTTGGTGTTCAGATAGTCGACGAATGCCTTGAGGCCGCCTTCGTACTTGAACAGCTCTTCCTTGCCGGTGCGTTCGTCTTTCAGGCGGATGCCGACGCCGGAGTTGAGGAAGGACAGCTCGCGCAGGCGCTTGGCCAGTACGTCCCAGCTGAACAGGATGTTTTTGAAGGTATCGGCCGACGGTTTGAAGTGGATGCTGGTGCCGGTTTTGTCGGTGTCACCGATGGCTTTCATCGGTTCCTGGGGGACGCCGTGATGGTAGGTTTGCTGCCACACTTTGCCCTGGCGGCGGATGGTCATTACCAGTTCGCGTGACAGGGCGTTGACCACGGAGACACCCACGCCGTGCAGGCCGCCGGAGACCTTGTAGCTGTTGTCGTCGAACTTTCCGCCGGCGTGCAGCACGGTCATGATCACTTCGGCGGCGGACACGCCCTCTTCCGGGTGGATATCGACCGGAATGCCACGGCCGTTGTCCTGTACGGTAATGGACTCGTCGGGGTGAATGACGATGCTGACCTCATCGCAGTGACCGGCCAGCGCCTCGTCAATCGAGTTGTCCACCACTTCAAAAACCATGTGGTGCAGGCCGGTACCATCGTCGGTGTCACCGATGTACATGCCGGGGCGTTTGCGGACGGCGTCCAGCCCCTTGAGTACCTTGATGTTACTGGAATCGTAGGTGACGTTGTCGCTCATGCGGTTACTCCGGATTCTTGGATGTGGCCATGCTCCACGTGGAACAGGCTGACAGATGATTCAGGCTTCCAGCGGTGGCCGCTGAAGGCCTGCTCATCTGTTGCTGTGATAAAGGTCTGGCATTCGAGCTCTTCCAGCAGGCTGCACAGGGCGCTGCGGTGCTGCTCATCCAGTTCGGCGGCGAGGTCGTCCACCAGAAAAATACAATGCTGGCCCAGTGCCCCGGCCAACAGTTTGCCCTGGGCGATCTTGAGGGCGCTGACCACCAGCTTTTGCTGCCCGCGGGACAGAATGTCGGTGGCCAGTTTGCCATCGACCCGCAAACGCAAATCTGCCCGTTGCGGGCCGGCCTGGGTGTGTCCGCTTTGCCGGTCACGGTTCAGGCCGGCGTCCAGCACCTCTGCCAGCGGGCGCTCGCGGTCCCAGCCCCGGTAGTAGCCAAGGGTCAGGCCGGGCAGCTGGATTAAACGGTCGAGAACTTCGCTGAAAACGGGCTTGAGCAAGCGGATATAGTCCTGGCGGTGCTGGTCAACAAGTTCGCTTGCTGCGACAAATTCGGTGTCCCAGACATGCAGATTGGTGCGGTCGATTATAGCATGGCGCAGGATCGAGTTTCTTTGTTTCAGGCTGGCCTGGCAGCGTTGCCAGGCAGACAGAAAATTGTGCTCCACATGGAACACGCCCCAGTCGAGGAATTGCCGGCGATTTTTCGGCGAGCCTTCCAGCAGGCGGAAGCTTTCCGGGTTGATCAGCTGAATTGGAATCAGCCGTGCCAGTCCGGCCACGCTGCGCAGGCTGTCGCCGTCCTTGCGGATGCTCAGGCTGCCATCTTGCTGGCGCTGGATGCCGAGCTTGAAGGGTTGCTGGCCGGCAGTGCGGACCTCGGCAAACACCAGGCTGAGGGGCTGGCCGTGCTGGATCATCGGCTGGATTTTCAGGCTGCGAAACGAGCGGGCCACGCCCAGAAAGTAAATGGCTTCCAGCAGGCTGGTTTTACCGCTGCCATTGACGCCGGTAATCAGGTTGATGCCGGGCGAAGGTGTCAGGGTAACGGGCGCCAGATTGCGCACGCCCGTCACCGACAGACGCTCGATGCTCATGCCTGATTACAGGCGCATCGGCATGACAACATAGGATGAGTCCTCGTTGTCTGCTTCCTGTAGCAGGGCGCTGCTGTTGGCGTCGGACAGGGTAATGCGCACGTTGGCGGCAGTCATCACGCCCAGTACATCGAGCAGGTAACTGACGTTGAAGCCGATATCCAGTGAGCCGTGTTCGTACTCGATGCTGACTTCTTCTTCGGCGGTTTCCTGTTCCGGGTTGTTGGCCTGCACTCGCAGCAGGTTCTGTTCCAGCTGAATACGGATGCCGTGGTATTTTTCGTTGGACAGGATCGAGGCACGGTTGAAGGATTCACGCAGCAGCTGGCGGCTGCCGATGATTTGCTTGTCGCCACCACGGGGCAGCACCCGGTCGTAGTCGGGGAACTTGCCGTCCACCAGCTTGGAGGTAAAGGTGAAGTCGGCAGTGGTGGCGCGGATATAGTTTTGCCCCAGCACAATGCTGACGGTGGCGTTTTCGTCGGTCATCAGACGGGCCAGCTCCAGCACGCCCTTGCGCGGCACAATCACCTGGTGGCCGGCGTTTTCGGCAATGTCGGCTTCGGTATCGCACAGCGCCAGGCGGTGGCCGTCGGTGGCAACGGCACGCAGGCGGTTGGTGGTGGCTTCGATCAGCAGGCCGTTAAGGTAGTAACGGACATCCTGCTGGGCCATGGCAAAGCTGGTGCGCTCAATGATGTAGCGCAGGCCGCCTTGCAGCAGGCTGAAGCTGAACGAGCCGGTGGCTTCTTCTACCCGGGGAAAATCCGAGGCCGGCAGGGTAACCAGGGTAAAGCGGCTGCGGCCGGCGCTGATCAGCATTTTTTGCTCGTCAAGGCTGAAATGAATCAGCGACTCGGCCGGCAGGTTTTTACAGATATCCATCAGCTTGCGGGCCGGCAGGGTAATTTCGCCGTCCTGGGAAGAGTCTTCCAGGGTGGTGCGGCCAATCAGCTCAACTTCGGTATCGGTACCGGTAATCGACAGGTTCTGACCGTCGATGACCAGGAGCACGTTGGACAGCACGGGCATGGTTTGCTTGCGCTCAACCACGCCGGCAACCAGTTGCAGCGGTTTGAGCAAGTCTTCGCGTTGAATGGAAAATTGCATGGTAGGTCCTTCGGCATGAAGTGATGACTGCGCAGTCAGGAGGTCAGGGTGCGCAGCAGGTTTTTGTAGTCTTCGCTGATGTCCGCATCGGACTCGCGCAATTCGGCAATCTTACGGCAGGCATGCAGCACGGTGGTATGGTCGCGGCCACCGAAGGCATCGCCGATTTCAGGCAAACTGTGGTTGGTGACCTCTTTGGCCAGCGCCATGGCAACCTGGCGGGGCCGTGCCACCGACCGGGTCCGGCGCTTGGACAGCAGGTCGGCCACTTTGATTTTGTAATATTCGGCCACAGTACGCTGGATGTTGTCGATGCTGACCAGCTTGTCCTGCAAGGCCAGCAGGTCTTTCAGCGCTTCACGGATCAGGTCGAGGTTGATCGGCTTGTGGGTAAAGTGCGAGTGGGCAATGACCCGTTTGAGCGCACCTTCCAGGTCGCGCACGTTGGAGCGGAAACGCTGGGCAATGAAGAATGCGCATTCGTGCGACAGGCTGAGTCGCTCCTGCTCGGCTTTTTTCATCAAAATGGCAACCCGGGTTTCCAGCTCGGGCGGCTCGACAAACACGGTCAGCCCCCAGCCAAAGCGGGACTTGAGCCGTTCTTCCAGCCCATCGATTTCTTTGGGGAAGCGGTCGCTGGTGAGGATAATTTGCTGGTTGCCTTCCAGCAACGCATTAAAAGTATGGAAAAACTCTTCTTGCGAGCGCTCTTTGCCGGCAAAAAACTGGATATCGTCAATCAGCAGCGCATCGACCGAGCGGTAGTAGTTTTTGAAGTCGTTGAAGGTGTTGGTCTGCAGCGCCTTGACCATGTCGGCGACAAAGCGCTCCGAATGCAGGTACACCACCTTGGCCGCCGGGTTCTTCTGGAGCAGATGGTTGCCCACGGCATGCATCAGGTGGGTTTTACCCAGACCGACACCGCCATAAAGAAACAGCGGGTTGTAACCGTGTTTGGGATTGTCGGCCACCTGCCAGGCGGCGGCCCGGGCCAGCTGGTTGGACTTGCCCTCGACAAAACTGTCAAAGGTAAAGGAGCGGTTGATGCTGCTAATGTGTTTTTTGGCAATTTGCTTGCTGGCGTCGCTGACCGCTGTGGTCGCTGGCTCGGGTTCCGGGGCCGGTGCGCTGGCGGGTACGGGCGTTTCAACTGCAACCGGAGCTGCCGGTTGCGGCTGGGCTGCGGGGCGAGCCGCTGGCGGATTGGCAGCTGCGCTGCTGCGGCTGCCGATTTTCAGCAGCACGTCAGGTACCATGCCTTCGTTGCGCTCGGCCATCAGCTCGATCAGGCGGGTAAAGTATTTGTCGTTGACCCAGTCCATGACAAAGCGGTTGGGCGCATAGACATGCAGGCAGTCGTCGATGGCTTCGACCTGCAGCGGGCGGATCCAGGTGTTGAAATGTTGAGCAGGCAGTTCATCCCTGAGAAAGTCGACGGACTGTAGCCAAAGATTGACAGACACTGTGAATCCCCGCGGTAAGCTGTAATGGGTGGTCGGCTATTGTAGCGGCGCCTTGACGAGTTATCCACAGCTATGGGTGATTATGATGACGTTGCTGACTGGAGGTGGGCATGGATCTTGAAACGCTGGCCGGCCTGTTGCTGCTGGTGCTGGCCTTTGCCGTTTTCTGGCGCGGGCGGGGCGTGCGCGAACTGGCTTACCGGCATGCGCAACGGCGCTGTGTCAGTGAGGGCGTGCAATTGCTGGATGACCAGGTGGCCTTTGCCGGGTGGCGCTGGCAGCGGGGCAATCAGGGTCAGCGCTATCTGGTGCGCAGTTATGTGTTCGAGTTCAGCGTGACCGGTACCGAACGGCTGCGGGGCTGGATGAGCATGCGGGGCCGGCAGCTGGCAGCGATGGAGCTGGCGCCCTACCCGGTGTTTGAGTCAGCACGGGAGCCTGAACCGGAGTCAGAACCGGATACGGCCGGACAGGTGATCGAGGTGGATTTTGTCAGCCGGGAGCGGCGGCCGACGCAGCCGCACTAAGCCGGTTACTCAACGGTCAGGGTCAGCCCGATACGCCGCAGCCACTGGGCTTCCTTGGCGAAGTCGGCAGCCGTGAGCGGGTTGTCATTGAGCCAGCCGTCTGGAAAGCGGATGTGCAGGCTGTGCTCGCCGGCGGCAAAGTCCAGCAGGGGTACCAGCTGGCTGCCACGGATATGGTGCAGCAGAATGCTGATGCGCAGCAGCACGCACAGGCGCAACAGTGGCAGACAGTCCTTGCCGGTTTCCTGAAAGCGCTCCAGCGGAATATTGCGGCGGTGGCCCCTGATCAGCAAGGCCAGCATTTGCTGGTCCTGGCGGGAAAAACCGGCCAGGTCGGAGTGTTCGGCCAGATAGGCGCCGTGTTTGTGGTAGTGGTAGTGGGCGATATCCAGCCCGACTTCATGACTGCGGGCGGCCCAGCGCAGCAGATCGCTGTGCCAGTCCTCTTCCAGTGCCCAGGCGCCAGCCAGTTGTTCCAGCAGCTGCAGCGCCTTGGACTCCACCCGCAGCGCCTGTTCCATGTCGACATGATGGCGCTCCATAAACGACAGGATCGAGCGTTCGCGCACATCCTCATGCTGGTGGCGGCCGAGCAGTTCGTACAGCACGCCTTCGCGCAGGGCGCCGTCGCCGGGGGGCAGGCTGTCCAGGCCAAGAGCGTCGAACAGGGCTTCGACAATGGCCAGCCCGGCCGGGAAAATCGAGCGGCGCTCCGGCTTGATGCCGGGAAAATCAATGGCGTCGATGTGCGACAGGCTTAGCAGCTGGCGCTTGAGCAGTTGCAGCCCGTCACGGTTGATTTCGCCCTGGCTGGCGCCGGCGGCATGACAGGCCTGGGCGACCGAACGCAGGGTACCGGATGCGCCAACCGCTTCTTGCCAGCCGGTACGGCGCAGGCTCTGTTCGGTTTCCAGCATTTCCAGGCGGGCGGCGGTATAGGCGTCGGCGTAGCGCTGCGGGCTGAGCTGCCCGTCACGGAAGTAACGCTGGGTAAAGCTGACACAGCCCATTTGCAGGCTGACCAGATACCTGGACTCGAATTGTTGGCCGATGATGCATTCGGTACTGCCGCCACCGATGTCGATGGCGAGCCGGTTGCCCTGGCAAACCGGCAGGGTTTGCGACAGGCCCAGATAAATAAGACGGGCTTCTTCATGGCCGGAGATGACATCGATATCGTGGCCCAGCAAGGCTTCGGCACGTTCGATAAAAATTTGCCGGTTGCGGGCGACCCGCAGGGTGCTGGTACCGACCACCCGTACCGCACCGGCCGGCAGGTCACTGATCAGCTGGGCAAAACGGCCCAGACAGTCCAGCCCCCGTTGCATCGAGGCTTCATCCAGCAGCAGGTTGTCATCCAGCCCGGCGGCCAGCTGTATTTTTTCGCCAAGCCGCTCGAGAATGCGGATTTCCCGCTGATCGGTCTTGGCCAGCACCATATGGAAGCTGTTGGAACCCAGGTCGATGGCGGCAATCAGCGGAAACTGTTCGGCAGAGGATCGGGGCATAAGGGGTATCCACACTCAACAGGCCCACATCCTGCCATGAAAGACGCTGCAAGCCAACGATGAAACGGCAACAGGAACGGGTGTCGGGCAGGGAAAAACGGCTGGCTTCTTTCACTACCACTAAAGTCGGGCTATGATGTCACATCATTTTTAACGGCACATCCTCGAAGGGGGTTTTCATGAGTGAACACATCAGCAACATCAGTGACAGCAGTTTTGACCAGGATGTTTTGCAAGCCGGCCAACCCGTGCTGGTGGACTACTGGGCAGAATGGTGCGGTCCGTGCAAGATGATCGCTCCGGTGCTGGAAGAAATTGCCCAGGAATACGCAGGCAAGGTCAAGGTTTGCAAGCTGAACATTGACGACAACAAGGAAACTCCGCCCAAGTATGCGGTGCGCGGCATCCCTACCCTGATGCTGTTCAAGAACGGCAATGTAGAAGCCACCAAGGTGGGCGCCCTGTCCAAGGGTCAGCTGGCAGCCTTCCTTGACAGCCACATCTAAGGCTCAAGGTTCAACAAAAAGCGCCCTGCGGGGCGCTTTTTGCTTGCGGCAGCGGCTCGCAGGCTGGACGCCGTCGCATTCCGGTGGTAGATTCGCCCAGGTAACGCGCTAGACGTTATCTTTCTTTGATCAATACCCATTTCAAACGCCTCCGGTATTGAATCCATTTCATGTCTTCGGGTCTTGTTGCTGCTCTGCTGGCCGGCCCCTGTCTTATCCAACCATCTTTCATTTCTTATGAACCTGACCGAATTAAAAGAAAAACCAGTCACAGAACTGCTGGACATGGCTGCTGCCATGGGCCTGGAAAACATGGCGCGCTCGCGCAAGCAGGACATCATTTTTGCCCTGCTCAAGCGCCACGCCAAAAGCGGCGAAGAAATCTCCGGCGACGGTGTACTGGAAATCCTGCCGGACGGCTTTGGTTTCCTGCGTGCTGCCGGTGCGTCTTACCTGGCCGGTCCGGACGATATTTATGTCTCGCCGAGTCAGATCCGCCGCTTCAACCTGCGTACCGGTGACACCATTGTTGGCAAAATCCGTCCGCCCAAAGAAGGCGAGCGTTACTTTGCCCTGCTCAAAGTTGACTCCATCAACTTTGACCGTCCGGAAAACGCCAAGACCAAGATCCTGTTTGAAAACCTGACCCCGCTGTTCCCGACCAAGCGTCTGGTGATGGAAGCAGGCAACGGTTCCACCGAGGACCTGACCGGCCGTACCATCGATCTGGCCTCGCCCATCGGCAAGGGTCAGCGGGGTTTGATTGTGGCACCGCCCAAGGCCGGTAAGACCCTGATGCTGCAGAACATTGCTGCCAACATCACCCGCAACAATCCCGAGTGTTACCTGATTGTGCTGCTGATTGACGAACGCCCGGAAGAAGTAACCGAAATGCAGCGCACCGTGCGCGGCGAAGTGGTTGCTTCCACCTTTGACGAGCCGCCGGTACGTCACGTGCAGGTGGCCGAAATGGTCATCGAAAAAGCCAAGCGTCTGGTCGAGCACAAAAAAGACGTGGTGATCCTGCTCGACTCCATTACCCGTCTGGCGCGTGCTTACAACACCGTAATCCCCAGCTCCGGCAAGGTGCTGACCGGTGGTGTGGACGCCCATGCGCTG
>CAZMLX010000096.1:0-8343 GCA_964567275.1 uncultured Thiopseudomonas sp.
CCGCCCTTTAGGGCGGTCGTGGCGCTAAGGCTTTGCTTCGGCCCCTCCCGCCCGCAGTTACACCCAGAGGCCGGAGAGGGGTGGCCCGGCTGTGCCGGGCTGCTGTCGCATGCTATTAGCGGGTATATCCCGTCTCGTCGTCACCGGCCTTGATCGGGTGACCGCTTTCAGAATAGACCCAATCCGGCCTGCGCCGACGTCACCCGACCCCTCTCAGAGCAGCGTCAACCTGGCCCACACCGTCATTCTGCGTTTTGCACAGCAAAATCGCAGAATCCATACAAAGCATTGTTCTTTACTAACTTTGACTATCGTATGCTGGCTACCCGCTTGTGGTTTTGAGATTATTGCGCAGCTCATACTGGCGGCCGGCAGTCAGGTATCTGATGATTGCCCGTTGATTTTCAGGATGCTTTCGAGTGTTTGCTAATGCGGGGCAGGTATGGGGAACTATGGGCATAACAGCCTCCTCAATCCGGAGGCTGTTGCTTAATGTGCCGTGCCGGCGGAGTTTGGCGAATAACCAATTCAGACCGATGTCGCAGCGCAAGGCTGCTTAATTCTGGCTTTTAGGAGATTCATTATGTACAGGACGACTGCAACTCTTGTTTTCGCACTGCTTGCGGGCTGTGTTTCTATAGACCATTCTCCGCCGAAGGATATTTATAAGGCCTGGAGCAAGCAGGGCGGCTCTGTGGAGACTGTCATCAATGACATGAAACTGTGCGGATACAAAGACACTCGACTGGCCAATGATATTAGTCAGTCCGAGGCGGTTCAAGCAGAGCAATGTATGACGGACAAGGGGTATAGGCTTGATTTAAGCAGCTATCGTCCAAACAACTGCTATGGCAATAATTCTCCTTATCTGTGCAATCACCTTTGGGGAGGGCAGAAGCCCCAGTTTGTTCCGGTCAGGCATGTTCCCCGGTAGGTCCCGTATTTCTGGCAAGTCATTTAAAAGCCCTTGTTTGATTTGGCTTGCCCGGGATTTATCAAAATCAATCTTTTATCAAATGCCAGGAGCTCCCTGTGTTCAATGTTATTTTGCATGGATATCGAAACACATTTAATTTTAATGGGCGTGAGCGACGCCGGTCATTTTTGATTTTTATGTTGGTGCACCTTGCAGTGCTCGCTGCAATGGTGCCAATACTTTCCGAACTGCCGCCCGTTGCAAACTTTCTGTTTGTTATGGTGTGGTATGTGCCGCTCATCAGTTTTTTGGTGAGGCGGCTCCATGACATAAACCTTGGCGGCTGGTGGGTGCTTCCGGGTTGCCTGATTCTTTTCGTTTTTGTTGTGCTTATGTTGTTTGCGGAGCCTTCTGCGGAGGAAGAGGCCAATAACCGTTTTGGTCCTAACCCGAGAACCATTTCTTAGCCAGTCAAGGTGCTGATTGCTTGATTGAACGCCAAGGGTTGCCAGTCGTCAGGCTGCAAAGGATCGGTGGTTGTGGCACCCGGCTCAGCCACTACGCTTGCTGCGCAGCTGCACCTTGAGTTTGAGCGGCTCGGTAACGGTGCAGCAACAGGGGAGGATGTCGCCGCGGGGAATGAAGGCCAGTGGCGGTTTGTCATAGTCGACACTGCCGGCCTGCAGGGTGATGCGGCAGGCGCCGCAGTAGCCGCTGCGGCACTGGTATTCGACGTGATGGCCGGTACGCTCCAGCGCATCGAGCAGGGTTTCCTGCTGTTCCAGCTCAAAGATCAGGTCTTCGGTGATTATCTGCACCATGGCGGTCACAGTTCGAATTCACCCAGGTCGTCAACGGACACGGACGAATCAATCTGGCCGACCAGATAGGAGCTGACTTCGACTTCCTGCGGGGCTACCTGCACGTTGTCGGACACCAGCCAGGCATTGATCCAGGGGATCGGGTTCTGGCTGGCGTTTTTGAAGATGGGTTCCAGGCCGACCGCACTCATGCGCAGGTTGGTGATGTACTCGACGTACTGGCTGAGGATGTCGTAGTTGAGGCCGATCATCGAGCCGTCCTTGAACAGGTAGCGGGCCCATTCCTTTTCCTGCTGCGCGGCATGGCGGAAAATTTCCATGCTTTCGTCGTAGCAGGTTCTGGCTACTTCGGCCATTTCCGGGTCGTCCTGGCCGCTTTGCATGATGTTGAGGATGTGCTGGGTACCGGTCAGGTGCAGTGCCTCGTCACGGGCAATCAGGCGGATGATTTTGGCGTTGCCTTCCATCAGCCGGCGTTCGGCAAAGGCGAACGAGCAGGCGAAACTGACGTAGAAGCGGATCGCTTCCAGCACGTTGACGCTCATCATGCACAGGTACAGCTTGCGTTTGAGCTCGAACAGCGAGATGTCGTAGCTTTTGCCACCGAGCTCGTGCCGGCCTTCGCCCAGTTTGAGGTAGATCAGGCTGTCGTGGATCAGTGTGTCGTAATACTTTGAGATGTCGCTGGCACGCTGGGTGATGTGTTCGTTGCGCACAATGTCATCAAACACCACAGAAGGGTTGTTGACGATGTTGCGGATGATGTGGGTGTAGGAGCGCGAGTGAATGGTCTCTGAGAACGACCAGGTCTCGATCCAGGTTTCCAGCTCGGGAATCGACACCAGCGGCAAAAAGGCCACGTTGGGGCTGCGGCCCTGGATGGAGTCGAGCAGGGTCTGGTATTTGAGGTTGCTGATGAAAATATGCTTTTCGTGGTCTGGCAGGCCCTGGTAGTCGATTCGGTCCTGGGTGACATCCACTTCCTCCGGACGCCAGAAAAACGACAGCTGCTTTTCGATCAGTTTTTCAAAGATCGGAAACTTCTGCTGGTCGTAACGGGCGACATTGACCGGCTGGCCAAAGAACATCGGCTCTTTCAGCTGGTCGTTGTCTTTCTGGCAAAAGGTGCTGTATTTCATCAATGGGCTCCGGTCAAATCTTGCAGGCGCCGCCGGCACAGCCGTCGTCCAGGTCGTTCTGGCTGTCTTCGGCACCGTCACGGGTGTTCTGGTAATAAAGGGTTTTCAGGCCAAATTTGTAGGCGGTCAGCAGGTCCTTGAGCAGCTGTTTCATCGGTACCCGGCCGCCTTCAAAGCGCTGTGGGTCATAGTTGGTGTTGGCGGAAATCGCCTGGTCAACAAACTTCTGCATAATGCCGACCAGATGCAGGTAGCCCTCGTTGTTGGGCATGTTCCACAGCAGTTCGTACTGGTTTTTCAGGTTTTCGTAGTCCGGTACCACCTGTTTGAGGATGCCGTCTTTGGATTGTTTGACCGAAACCAGACCACGCGGCGGCTCGATGCCGTTGGTGGCGTTGGAAATCTGGCTGGAGGTTTCCGAAGGCATCAGCGAGCTCAGCGTGGAGTTGCGCAGGCCATGCTCGACAATCTCCTGGCGCAGGGCTTCCCAGTCCAGGTGCAGCGGTTCCTGGACGATGCTGTCCAGATCCTTCTTGTAGGTGTCGATTGGCAGGATGCCCTGGGCGTAGGTGGTTTCCTTGAAGCCGGGGCAGGCGCCGAACTCGCGGGCCAGCTTGTTGGACGCCTTAAGCAGGTAATACTGGATGGCTTCGAAGGTGCGGTGGGTCAGGCCGTTGGCGGAACCGTCGGAATACTTCACGCCATGTTTGGCCAGATAGTAGGCGTAGTTGATCACGCCAATGCCCAGTGTACGGCGCTTCATGGAGGCGTTTTTGGCCGCCTTGATCGGGTAGTCCTGGTAGTCGAGCAGCGAGTCCAGCGCACGCACCGCCAGCTCGGCCATTTCTTCCAGCTCGCCCAGGTCGTTAATGGCACCCAGGTTGAAGGCGGACAGGGTGCACAGGGCGATTTCCTTGTCGGCGTCGTGGATGTCTTCCAGCGGGCTGGTGGGCAGGGCGATTTCCAGGCACAGGTTGGACTGGCGCACCGGTGCCACGGTCGGGTCGAACGGACTGTGGGTGTTGCAGTGGTCGACGTTCTGGATGTAGATGCGGCCGGTGCTGGCCCGTTCCTGCATCATCAGCGAAAACAGCTCGACGGCGGGAATGGTGCGCTTGCGGATGCTGTCGTCCTGCTCGTACTGCACGTACAGGCGCTCGAACTCGTCCTGGTCGGCAAAGAAGGCGTCATACAGGCCGGGTACTTCGTGCGGCGAGAACAATGTGATGTTTTCGCTCTTGATCAGGCGCTGGTACATCAGCTTGTTGAGCTGCACACCGTAGTCCATGTGGCGTACACGGTTTTCCTCGACGCCGCGGTTGTTTTTCAGTACCAGCAGCGATTCCACTTCCAGGTGCCACAGCGGGTAGAACAATGTGGCGGCACCACCGCGCACGCCGCCCTGCGAGCAGGACTTGACCGCCGCCTGGAACAGCTTGAAGAAAGGGATGCAGCCGGTGTGCTGGGCCTCACCACCCCGGATCGGGCTGCCCACCGCACGAATGCGGCCGGCGTTGATGCCGATGCCGGCACGCAGCGACACGTATTTTACGATGGCGTTGGTGGTGGTGTTGATGGAATCCAGACTGTCGCCGCACTCGATCAGCACGCAGGAGCTGAACTGGCGTGACGGGGTGCGCACGCCGGCCATGATGGGCGTAGGCAGGGAAATCTTGAACAGCGAAATGGCATCGTAGAAACGTACGATGTAATCCAGTCGGGTTGCCTTGGGGTAGTTGGCGAACAGGCACATGCCGATCAGCATGTAGAGCATCTGTGGGCTTTCGTAGACTTCGCCGGTAACCCGGTTTTGTACCAGGTACTTGCCTTCCAGCTGCTTGACCGCCGCATAGGAGAAGTTCATGTCGCGGCCGTGGTCGATGGCGTCGTTGAGCGCATCGAACTCGTCACGGCTGTAGTCCTTGAGGATATGCTCGTCGTAGCGCTTGCCCTCGGTCTGGCGAACCACGTGGTCGTACAGGTGGGGCGGCTCGAATTCGCCGTAGGCAATTTTGCGCAGGTGAAAAATCGCCAGGCGGGCAGCCATGTACTGATAGTCCGGAGTGTCGGCGGAAATCAGGTCGGCGGCGGCCTTGATAATGGTTTCGTGGATATCCTTGGTGCGGATGCCGTTGTAGAACTGGATGTGCGACTTCAGCTCCACCTGGGACACGGAGACGTTGTTCAGACCCATGGCGGCCCAGTCGAGCACGCGGTGGATCTTGTCCAGATTGATGGGTTCCTGGCGGCCATCACGTTTGTTGACCAGAATGGTGTTGGAGTCAGTCATCAGTGGGTGTCCTTGGTGGCGGTGACTGCATGATCCGGAATACTGGAAAAGACTGCTCCAGAGGGGGTTCCGGTACAGGGCAGGCAGAAACAGCGAGTTGGCTAGTTGTGTCAAATGTTATTGCAAACACAATATAGTGTGTTCAGGTACAATTTTTTGCGCAATATACGGGATGCAGCCCCCTGTAGCAAGCCTGTAAAGTGCGGGGCTTTTCCTTGACTTTTCTGTAGCCCTTGGCTGGCCTGCGCTTGGTTAAAACAGGCGGTGCAAATTAATTTTTTGGTCACAAATCAGAGCACCGGTTTGAGCACCATCAGAAAATAGATGGCCAGCATGGCCACGAAAGCCGGGTAACCCAGACACTCCCAGATCCGGGCAAAACGCCAATAGCGGGCTGGCAATGGCTGACTGTCTGCCACGGCCTGTTCGGCGATCAGCGCCATGCGCCATTGCAACCAGAGCACCGGCAGCCAGCACAGGCCAGCCACAAGGTACAGCAGCAGGCTGGCCAGAATCCAGGGGGTTTCCAGTGGCCAGCCGGCCTGACGGGCCAGCCAGAGTCCGGACAGCGGCTGGAACAGGGCAGCCGGTGTGGTAAACCAGAAGTCGGCCCTGATCACCAGCCGGGCGGTGGTGGCAATGGCGGTTACCGGGCCGCGCCGATTGGTGAAGAACAGGTAAAACGCCGAGCCAAAGCCGGTACCGACCAGCAGCACCGATGACAATATGTGCAGCGTCTTGATGATCAGATAGGTATTCATGGTCGTTCCTCTTCACAGTAAAGGATGAACAGCAGCGCCACTATCGGCAGGTTTTTGGTAATGGGACCAAAGGGATGCGCCAGGTACTCGGGCAGGTGCAGGGCGATGATCAGGCTGTACAGGACTATGACTGCCAGCTGTGCCAGCCAGAGCCTGCGCCCGGGTCGCAGCAGGGTGGCCAGGCCAAAAAACAGGTCGAGCAGACTGGCGCTGCCCAGTGCCAGCCAGCCGGCCAGTCCGTGAAGGCCGGTACGGGCCAGCAGGGCAAGGCTGTCGTTCACGGGCCAAACCAGCAGGCTGACCAGCGCAGTCACCAGCCACAGCAGCGCCAGCACGGTGCGCAACAGCGGGCCACGCCAGCCGGCCAGAGCTTGCTGGCGCAGTGCGGCGGATTCGCCTGCGTCAATCAGGGCGGTGACCGGCCGGGCGTCCGGATTGCTGCCTGCCGCATAGCGGTCCGCCAACTGGTCCATCAGTTGCAGGCTTTGCCGGCCAAACAGGCGGGTGGCCGGAAAACAGTCCGCCAGCCGGGCAAACAGGCCGGCCAGTGCCGGCGGTATTGATAACACCACCGCCGGCTGGCTGAACCCCATGCCGGCCCGCAGTGCAGCCAGCAGGTTGCGCAGGCTGACCGGGGCATGACCGCAAGGCTCGATCAGCGGCTGGCTGAAACGGGGCTGGCTGGCTTCGGTTGTTATCAGCCGGCACAGGTCGTCAATATGCAGGCATTGCAGCGGCTGCCGGCCACCGGCCGGCAGGACCAGCAGCGGCAAGCTGGCGAGCAGGCGCAGGAGCCGGGCCGAATGGCCACCGGTGCCATAAACCAGCGGCGGGCGTACCACCATGGCATCCAGAGGCAGGCCAAGCAGATATTGGTCCGCCAGATACTTGCTGTGCAGAAAAGGCGGGCTGTCCGGTCCTGCACCACTGGCAGAGATGGCCACGACCCGGGGCACGCCGGCAGCCAGGCAGGCCTCATAAAACGTCTGGGCACCGTGCTGGTGAATATCGGCAAACTGTTGGCCGGATTGCTCGCTGAAAATGCCGACGGCATTGATGGCCAGATCGCAGCCCTGCAGTGCCATGGTCCAGTGGCCGGGATCGGGCTGGCCAAAGTCGATGCAGTATGCATGATCAGCCTTTGTGGTACGGCTGGCGCAGACTACATCATGGCCTTCGGCCTCAAACCGCAGGCGCAGCGCTTTGCCAATAAAGCCGCTGGCTCCGGCAATAAAAATACGCATTTCTCGCTCCTTACCGTTATTTCTGTAAAAACAGAAAGAACGGATTGTTAAAAACGGGCCATTAGGCCCGTGATCCTGCCAGCCCTCAGGGGCTCTTGCGCAATTTCCGGCTCAGGCTGGCGCCCATGCCCAGCATTTTCATCAGGGTTTCCGGTTTGAGCCGCAGCATTTCGTCCGACCAGGTGGTCAGGATGCGGATAAACTCAAGGGTCTCTTCAATACGCTGGCGGGTACCCGGATCTTCCTGCCCAAAATCGGGGTGATCGACACAGTCTTGCAGCAGCTCCAGGGTGGGATCAATTTCGCGCTGGCGGCGACCTTCAACAATCAGCTTAAACAGCTCCCAGACATCGGTGGAGGTCTCAAAGTGGTCCCGCCGCTCGCCCCGGAGGTGAACCACCCGCACCAGTTTCCAGGCTTGAAGCTCTTTCAGGCTGGTACTGACATTGGAGCGTGCCACGCCCAGGGTCTCGGTGATTTCTTCGGCGTCCAGCGGACGGCCGGCCAGATAGAGCAGGGCATGGATCTGGGCAACGGTGCGGTTGACACCCCAGCGGGAGCCCATTTCACCCCAGTGCAAAATAAAGCGTTCGGACAGGTCGGTCAGTTTCATGGCTTGATCTTTTTTCAGTAATTTCTGTTGAAAGAGAAAATACCATGAGTGCCCGTCATCGCACAACAGGTGGCGGGGTGCTATGCTGACGGCCAGATTGGGCGGCGGCATGTTCGGCATGAACCAGCTAGAAATTTTTGATATTCCCAGCCCCTGTGTGGGTGTCTGCGAAGCCAACAACAAGGGCTATTGCAAAGGCTGTCTGCGATCCAGGGATGAGCGGCTGTACTGGCTGCAATTGACACCGGCACAAAAACGGGATGTGGTCCGGCTGTGCCAGCAGCGCAGGATGCGTATCGAAAAAGTCCGGGAGGCAGCCCTGCAACTGCCGGACGACGAGCAGGGCGCACCGGAACAGCCGGGACTGTTTTAACTCTTGATGTAAGGCAAGGACGCAACTGCCAGTTAACTTTAGTATGTAAACCTTGACTAGAAACCGTCTCATGATGATAATCATTATCATTTTACGGTATAGAATCAGGATAACTCTAAATATGGCATCTTTTGCAGCCCGCTACAGTGCCCTGACGCTGGCACTGTGCAGCAGCATCGCACTGGC
>CAZMLX010000097.1:0-8308 GCA_964567275.1 uncultured Thiopseudomonas sp.
TAGGTTTTATCCATGGTTTGGCAAAAATCCCGATAACAAAAGGGCTTGAAGAAAGCTTCGAAGTATACATTTAAATGGCGGCAAGCCAAAGGCGGGGCGCAGGGAAGGGGCGAGCGCCACTAGCGGGTGCTGCTGATTTTTACCAGCAGGCCGCCTTCGAAACGCAGGCTGTGATACATGCCGTTACGGGGGCCGTAGCTCCATTCCTCAACCAGCAAATGATGAACATGGCCGTACCGGTTGGTTTTCTCCCGGTAGCCCAGCCGGGCCTGGTCGGCCGGTTCGCCACACTTGCTGACGACTTGCTGGCGGCTGTCGCCCAGGCTGATCAGTGCCGAGCCGCAGCGCAAGGTGGAGCCGGCCTGGACGCTGAGCGGCAGCAGCAGAGCGGCCAGCAACAGCAGCCATGGGCAGCGCTGCATCAGGGCATCCTTTTGCTTTCAATGGCCACCAGCCGGTTGCCTTCAATGCGCAGGATGTAAGCCATGCCATTGCGGGGGCCGTAGACCCACTCTTCTATTTGCATTTCCAGCCGCTGACCCGGACCCAGGGTATAGCCCACGGTTTCCCGGTACAGCGGTTCGCCACATTTGCGGCGGATTTCAAAGCCGCGGTCGCCAACACTGACCAGCTCGCTGCCGCAGCGAAAGGTACTGGCGTCGGCCTGCAGGCTGAAGCCAAGGCAGGCAAGTGTGACCCACAGGGTTTTCATGTTCATAGGACATCCAGATGCAGTTGGCTGTAAAGGGTATCACCGTCGGGGCTGGCCTGTTCGTTGACATCCAGCAGGAACAGGCGCTCCACCTCTACCTGGCCCTGCTCGACCAGATGACTGCGGATGGCTGCGGCCCGGCGCTGGGCCAGTTCGCGCAGGAACAGCGGGTTTTCTGCCAGTTGCTGAAGAATCTGCTGTTGTTGCCATTGCGGACGCTCTTTGCGGGGCAGGCCGGATGGCATGGCCGGCAGCTGATTTTGTTGCGCCATGCTCTGGTACAGCTGATCCAGCAGGTGGTCACGTTGTTTGTCCTCTACCGGCTGGCTGTAGGGGTCGTCGGGCAGGGTTTTGCCACGGGCCTGCAGTTGCTGGTAATGCAGTTCCTGCAGGCGGCGTTCCAGCATGTGGCGGGCTACTGCCGGGCCGTCCAGGCTGGCAGCGCTGGTGCCCTCGATATTCAGGCGCAGCATGGGACGTTCCCGCAGGGCGGCTGCCAGATGATCGAGGCTGGTTCGGGCCTGGCTGTCCAGCTCGGCACTGCCGGCGGCAAAGGGGATCTGGCCAAGGTCGGTGTCGCCCGCCTGGCCAATACCGGCCAGCATGCGGAACGGTGAAGTCACGGCACGGCTGAGCAGGTTGCGCAGGGTTTGCCAGACAATGGGCATAACCTTGAACTCGGGGCTGTTGAGATCACCGCTAACTGGCAGGTTGATGCTGATATTGCCGCGGGTGTCCTTGAGCATGGCAACCGCCAGCTTGATGGGCAGATTAACCGCTTCGTCACTGTCCACCTTTTCGCCCAGTTGCAATTGTTCCAGCAGCACCGAGTTGCTGGCGTTGAGTTTGCCTTGGTTGATCTGGTAGTGCAGCGCCAGGTTGAGACGCCCCTTGTGAATGCGGTAACCGGCAAACTTGCCGGAGTAGGGGGTGAGGGCGGTCAGCTCGACATGGTTGAACTCGGTGGTAATGTCCAGTTGCTGCAACGGGTCAAAGGGCGTCAGCTGGCCCTTGATGCTGACCGGAGCATAGTTGTCGACCGAACCGGTCAGCTGCACTGGCGTAGGTGCCTGGCTGTTGGATGCCAGGGTGCCGATGCGGCCGTCCAGTTTGTGAATGGCGGTGGCGAAATGGGGTTGCAGGCTGAAGTCGGCAAAGTGGGCCGAGCCCTGTTCAATCAGGATTTCGCCCAGTCTGAAGGTGAAAGGTGTGGCTTTGCCGGTACTTTGGGGCGAAGCCGGCTGGGGGATCAGTAGCGTGGCGAAGTTGCTTTGCAGATTTTCGTTGATCACCAGGCGGGCATAGGGCTGGCGCACCTGTACCTGGCCAATGTCCAGCTGCATGTGGTCGCCGTGCCGGTAGCTGAGTTGTTGCAGTTTCAGACTGTTCCACTTTAACAGGTCACGTTTTTGCGGGTCGCTGTCGGTCAGGTGCAGCTGGCCCAGTTGCAGGTCGCCGCCGAGGTCGAAGGCCAGCGGCTGCAGGCTGTTGAGGTTGGCCTTGAGCTGGCTGCTGAGCTGGGCGCTGCGCAGCTCGACCCGGGCGTAGGGGCTGATCCAGGTTTGTGCCGGACGCAGGTCGAGCGTTTTCAGGTCGATGTCGGCCCGGGTGGCAAAGGTTTGCGGCTGGATGTCGGCGTTGATCCTGATCTGGCCCTGCTCGCCGGTCAGGGTGGACAGGCTGGCCTTGACCGGCTGGTTGCTGCGGCTGTCGAAGTTGTTCAGGCTCAGTTCCAGCTGCCGCAACCGTAATTCGACCGGGGCAGGCTGGTTGTGCAATGCCAGGTCGAGGGTACTGTTTTCCAGCCGGGCCTGCCCGAGCTTGATGTGCCAGGGCAGCTGGTCGAGCCGGAAACCGTCACTGTTTGGGGTGTCGGTGCTGGCGCCCGGCTTGGCAGGGGCCAGCGCTTGCCAGTTCAGCCGGCCCTGGCGGTCCACGCTCAGCGGCAGGTCGAGTTCCTGCAGCAGCAGGCTATCGATGCTGAGCTGTTGTTCGGACAGGCTCATGGCGGCGTTTTCAATGCGTAGCTGTTTGCTGTCGAGCAGCAGGTTGCTTTGGGCGTCGCTCAGTTGCAGGCCGGTCAGTTGCAGGTTCAGTGGGTCAACCTGCAGGTCCAGTGTCGGCTGCAACGCCAGTTCGGCATGGCCGTCCAGCTGTAGCACGCCGTGCTGTTGATGGAGCGGAAGTTGACGGCTGACATAGGCCCACCAGCTGGCCAGCGGCAGGCTGTCCAGCTTGAGCTGCAGGCTGCCGGTACGCTGTGTCAGGTTGAACTGGCCGTCAGCTGCCAGCCGGGTACCGTCGTCGCCCTGGCCCTGCAGGCTGAACGCCAGCGGGCTGTCCTGGTCCAGATGCAGCTCGGTCAGCTGCAGGTTGAGCCCGGTGAACTGATTGTTGATGGCCGGGCTGGGGCCGGGATCAAGCAATTGCAGGCGGGCATTGTCGATTCGGCCTTCGATCAGGCTGAAAGGAAAGGGCGGTTTGTCTTCAGTCGCAGGCTGGCGCTCCGGTAGCAGAAACAGGCGGGCCAGCAGGGGTTGGCCTTGTTCATCAAGCTCCACCAGCACACTGGGCTGCTGCAGATGCAGATAGTCCAGTTGCACCCGGCCGCTCAGTAATTGACGCCAGTTCAGACGGGTCTGGGCTGCTTCCAGTGCCAGTTGTGGCTGTTCGCCAGCGCTGAACTGCCAGACCTTCAGCTCCAGACGGAGCGGGTTGAACTCCATGCGCTGCAGACGGGCCGGGCCGTCGACATGCTGGCTGAGCCACTGGTTGCCGATCCACAAACCCAGGGCGGGGACGGACAGAAAACCGGCCCAGAGATAGAGCAGGAACAGGCCGGACAGGGTATACAGGCAGCGGGCAAGGATTCTGGGCATGGCAAACTCCTGAAGCAGACGGCCGCCATTATGCAACAGGCTGCCACAGAATGCTGGCTTGCAAAGCATTCTGCCGGGGGGGGCCGTGCTGCCGTTGTGGACAAACCAGGCCGCAACGGCAGCCCCTGCAGGCTTTAGCCGGGGGTGCGCTCAATGGCCAGCGCAACGCCCTGGCCACCGCCGATGCACAGTGTTGCCAACCCTTTGGTCAGGTTGCGGCGCTGCATTTCGTGCACCAGCGAGACCAGGATGCGGCAGCCGGATGCGCCAATCGGATGGCCCAGCGCAATGGCGCCGCCATTGACGTTGATGCGGGCGGTATCCCAGCCCAGTTCGCGGTTGACGGCAATCGCCTGGGCGGCAAAGGCTTCGTTGGCTTCGACCAGTTCCAGCTGGTCGATGGCCCAGCCGGCTTTTTCCAGGCACTTGCGGGTGGCCGGTACCGGGCCGGTGCCCATGATGTCCGGCTCGACGCCGGCGCTGGCGCCGGCGGCAATGCGGGCCATTACCGGCAGACCCAGTGCTTTGGCCTTGTCGGCGCTCATCAGCAGTACGGCGGCGGCGCCATCATTAAGGGTGGAGGCATTGCCGGCCGTCACGCTGCCGTCTTTTTTGAAAGCCGGGCGCAGCTTGGCCAGGCTGTCGGCGGTGGTGCCGTCACGGGGTTGTTCGTCACGATCAATCAGCAGCGGATCACCCTTGCGCTGGGCAATGCTGACCGGGGTGATTTCGCTCGCAAAACGGTTGCTGGCCAGTGCCTGACAGGCTTTTTGCTGCGAGGCGGCGGCAAAGGCGTCCTGTTCTTCACGGCTGATGCCGTAACGGTCGACCAGGTTCTCGGCAGTAATGCCCATGTGGTAGTCGTTAAAGGCATCCCACAGACCGTCAATGATCATGGTGTCCTGCAACTGGGCATGGCCCATGCGCAGCCCGGTGCGGGCCTTGGGTAATACATAGGGTGACAGGCTCATGTTTTCCTGGCCGCCGGCAATGATGACTTCGGCATCACCACAGCGGATGGCCTGGGTTGCCAGCTGCAGTGCCTTGAGGCCGGAGCCGCACACCTTGTTCAGGGTCAGTGCCGGGGTGGTAACCGGCAAGCCGGCCCTGATCGCTGCCTGGCGGGCCGGGTTCTGGCCGCTACCGGCAGTGAGCACCTGACCCATGATTACCTCATCCACCTCGCTGGCGGCGACACCGCTCTGTTCCAGCAGGCTGCGGATGACGGTGGCGCCCAGCTCGTTGGCGGGAACGCTGGACAGCGCTCCCTGAAAACTGCCGATGGCGGTGCGGGTGGCGGCGACAATAACGACGTCTTGCATGATGATCCTCTACTGTTGTTGTTATCGTGGAGGACGCATCATGACGGATTATTGGCCTGTCTGTACAGGTCGATCAGTCCCTGGGTCGATGCATTGAGTGTGCCGGCCGGGCTTTCGTCACCCAGCAACGGATAGATTTGCTCGCCCATTTCCTTGCCCAGTTCCACGCCCCACTGGTCGAAGGCATTGATGCCCCAGATCACGCTCTGCACAAACACCTTGTGTTCGTAGAGGGCGATCAGTGCCCCCAGCCGTTGCGGGTCCAGTTGTGGCAGCACCAGCGTGTTGCTGGGGCGGTTGCCGGGAATTACCTTGTGTACTGCCAGGGCTTTGACCTGGGTTTCGGGCAGGCCTTTCTGGCGCAGCTCGTCTTCAATGCGGGCCTGGGATTTGCCCAGCATCAGCGCCTGGCTTTGTGACAGGCAGTTGGCAAACAGCCATTGCTGGTGGTCGGCCACCGGGTTCAGGCTGCGGGCGGCGATAATGAAGTCGGCCGGAATCATCTGGGTGCCCTGCAGCAGCAGCTGGTGATAGGCATGCTGGCCGTTGGTGCCGATATTGCCCCAGATGACCGGGCCGCTGGCGTAGGACAGCGGCTGGCCGTCGTGGCGCACCCGCTTGCCGTTGGACTCCATGTCCAGCTGTTGCAGGTAGTCGGGCAGGCTTTGCAGGTAGTTGTCGTAAGCCAGTACCGCATGGCTCTGGGCGCCGTGGAAGTTGGCATACCAGATACCCAGCAAGGCCATGATGACCGGCATGTTTTCGGCCAGCGGGGCGTTGAGTGCGTGCTGGTCCATTTGCCGGGCACCATCGAGCATGGCCTTGAAGTGGGTCATGCCGACACTGAGCGCAATGGGCAGGCCAATGGCCGACCACATGGAATAGCGGCCGCCCACCCAGTCCCACATGGGCAGGATGTTTTCTTCGGCAATGCCGAAGGCCACGGCTTTGGCGACGTTGCTGGAAACAGCGATGAAATGGCGGGCCAGCTGTGATTCCGCACAGCCCTGGTCGAGCAGCCACTGGCGGGCGGCCTGGGCGTTTTTGAGGGTTTCCAGGGTGCCGAACGATTTGCTGGAAACGATAAACAGGGTACGGGCCGGATCGACGCTGCGGCTGATCTGGTGAAACTCGCTGCTGTCGATATTGGCCAGAAAGTGGCAGCGCAGATGACCGGTGGCAAAGGGCTGTAAGGCCTCCACAGCCAGCTGCGGGCCGAGGAAGGAACCGCCAATGCCGATATTGACTACATCGGTAATGGTCTGGCCGTCAAAGCCGGTCCAGTGGCCACTGTGCAGCTGGTTGACCAGACGTTCCATCTGCCCGTGCACCTGCTGGACGGCGGCTACGATGTCGGTTCCTTCAAACACCAGGCTGTCACCGGCGTTGCGGCGCAGGGCGCTGTGCAGGGCGGCGCGGTGCTCGGTGGTGTTGATGATGGCGCCGTTGTACTGATCCTGCAGCGCCCGTGGCACACCGGCCTGCTCGGCCAGCTGCACCAGCAGCGACAGGGTGGTGCTGTCAGTCAGGTTTTTCGAATAGTCCAGCAGCATGTCCTGGTGCCGGATGCTCATGTGTGAAAAGCGCTGGGGGTCGGCCTCGAAGGCGGCCTGCATGCTGTAGTTGCGCATGGCGGCCTGCTGTTGCTGCAGTGCCTGCCAGGCAGGGAGGGAAAGCGGGTTCACTGAAGGGTACGCCTGCTGCATCCTGATATCCTTTTACCGAATCACACTACAAACCTGTTGGGCGGACTCTGCTGGCCAGTGGCCGGAGCATAATTAAGGCCGCCCTTAAAGATTAGCATTGAGTTGCCGCTTGTGGGCAAGCAAAGACGGTTTTATTGATCTATGTGGCAAAGTGATATGAGTTTTCCCGGGCCGCATGCAAAAACGCCCGGCTAGCCGGGCGTTTGGAATGTCAGGCCAGCTGCACCGGGATGGCGTTGCTGCTGTGGCTGAGCGAGCCGTCGGCGGCTAGATACAGCAGCCGTGGCTTGTGGCTGTCGAGCTCGTGTTCTTCGTAGTGGCAATAAGCGCAGATGATCAGGCGGTCACCGACCTTGGCCTTGTGGGCAGCGGCACCGTTGACCGAGATAATGCGTGAACCCGGTTCGCCACGGATGGCGTAGGTGGTGAAGCGCTCGCCGTTGTCCACGTTATAAATCTGGATTTGCTCGTACTCGCGGATGCCGGACATGTCCAGCCAGTCGCCGTCAATGGCGCAGGAGCCTTCGTAGTCCACCACTGCATGGGTGGTAATGGCCCGGTGCAGTTTGGCCTTGAGCAGTATGGTTTGCATCAGTATTTCTACCTCTGGTGTATAGAAGCCCGACGACTGGCGTCAGGGCTTTACGGCAAATTCGATGTTATCGATCAGTCGGGTGCTGTCCAGATAAGCGGCGGCCAGAACCACCAGCTGGTTGCTGTCGGTTGTAGCCGGCAACAGGGTGCCGGCCTGGCGCAGTTCGATATAGTCAGGGCGCAAACCGGCGGCTTCCAGTTGCTGGCCGGTCTGGCTCAGCAGGGTTGGGTAATCCCGGTCGCCGGAGCGGATTTGGCCGACCAGCTGCTGCAGGCAGCGGTACAGGGCCGGTGCCCGTTGACGTTGTGCGGCGTCAAGATACCCGTTTCGCGACGATAATGCGAGTCCGTCGGTGTCGCGCACAATGGGAGCGCCGATGATTTCGATCGGCATGTTCAGCTCCTGCACCATTTTTCGGATCACCGCCAGCTGCTGGTAATCCTTTTCGCCAAACACGGCCAGGTCGGGTTGCACCAGGTTGAACAGCTTGGTCACCACTGTGGCCACACCATCGAAATGGCCGGGCCGGCTGCCGCCGCACAGGCCTTCGGATACACCGGAAACATGCACCAGCGTCTGCTCCTGCATGCCGAGCGGGTACATCAGTGGCACGGTGGGGGTAAACAGCAGATTGCAGCCGGCGGCCTGCAACCGTAACTGGTCTTCAGCCAGGGTGCGGGGGTAGCTGTCCAGATCTTCATTGGGGCCAAACTGCAGCGGGTTGACAAAGATGCTGGCCACGACAAAGTCGGCGTGGCGACGGGCCGTTTCAATCAGGGACATGTGGCCGGCGTGCAGGTTGCCCATGGTGGGCACCAGGCCGATGCGTTGTCCCGTCTGACGGGCGTTGCTGATGTGCTGGCGCAGGTCGGCCAGGGTGTTTACCGTGTTCATGCGCTGAACTCGTGCTCCGCAGCGGGGTAGCTGCCTTGTTTGACGGCCTGGGCGTAAGCGGCAATGGCATCCGCAATGGTACCGCCATCCTGCATGAAGTTGCGGACAAACTTGGGCGTGAAACCGGTCAGCGACAGGCCCAGCATGTCATGCAGCACCAGCACCTGGCCGTCGGTGCCGGGGCCGGCACCAATGCCGAT
>CAZMLX010000098.1:0-8307 GCA_964567275.1 uncultured Thiopseudomonas sp.
TCTCCAGATCGACGCCCTTCAGCACCGGCACATCCACCGCGTCCAGATGATACGTCTTCTGCACGCCGCGTGCCGTCAACATCGTTGTGGCCGACTCAGAACTACTCATAACGCAACGCCTCCGCAGGCTGAGTCCTGGAGGCACGCCAGGCCGGATACAGGGTAGCCAGGAAACTCAGGCCCAGCGCCGCACAGCAAATCAAAACCACATCGCCGAGCCGCAGCTCCGACGGCAAATAGTTGATGAAGTACACATCCGAGCTGAGAAACTGGTGACCGGAAAACGACTCCAGCCAGGCCACCCAGCCCGATACATTCAGCGCCGAAATCACGCCCAGTACGCCACCAATCACCGTGCCCACTACGCCAATCAGGGTGCCCTGCACCATAAAGACGGCCATGATCTGGCCCGGTGAGGCGCCCAGTGTGCGCAAAATGGCAATGTCGGCTTTTTTGTCGGTCACCACCATGATCAGCGTGGAAATGATGTTGAACGCCGCCACCAGCACAATCAGCAGCAACAGCAGCGCAATCATGGTTTTTTCCATCTGGATGGCGGCAAACAGGTTGCCGTGGCTGCGGGTCCAGTCACGGGGATATAAGTCATTATCTTCAATGGTGGCGGCAATTTCCCAGGACACCCGGGGTGCCTGGAACAGGTCCCGCAGTTTGAGCCGAATGCCTTCAACCTGATGCGGCTGCCAGCGTGACAGCCGGGCGGCATCCTCGATATGAATCAGCGCCAGCGAGCCGTCCAGCTCGGCACCCACCTTGAAAATGCCGGCCACGGTAAAACGCTTGAGCCGGGGAAACACCCCGGCAGGTGTCACCGAGGCCTCGGGCAAGATAAAGGTCAACTTATCGCCGATACCAATGCCAAAACGGCGGGCAGTCGCCTCGCCAATAATGATGCCAAACTCGCTGCTGCGCAGTCCGTCCAAGCTACCCTGCTGCATATGGTTGCCAATAATGGAAACTCCTGCCTCGGCGTCCGGCAACACACCGGTCACCAGCACCGGCTGCACGTTGCCGTTGTGGGTCAGCATGCCCTGCAGCTGGGTAAAGGGCGCTACCGCCTCTACCTCGGGGTGCGTCTGCACCTGGGCGGCAGTGGTTTGCCAGTCTTCCAGCGGGGTCAGCGAGCTGACGGTGGCATGGGGCACCATGCCCAGAATGCGGGTACGCATTTCCCGGTCAAAGCCGTTCATCACCGACAACACCAGAATCATCACCAGCACACCCAGTGCCAGGCCGATCATCGATGCCAGCGAAATAAACGAAATAAAGTGATTACGACGCTTGGCCCGCGTGTAACGCATGCCAATAAAAAAAGCCAGAGGTCGGAACATGGGGCTGCACAACCGGAGGTTAATGGTTAGAATGGCGGCCAGCCCGGACCCGGCCCATGCCGGGCACGGTCTGGCAACTTATTTCCTTGTCTGCTCCGGAATTCTCATGTCGACTTTTGACACCTCGGAACGTCGCGCATACTACCGCATCCAGGACCGGATCGCACTGCAAATCAGTGCCGATCAGGCGCAAGCCCAGGAAGAGTCGGTCCTCTTCGCCCTGCTCAACGAGCTCTATACGCTGGAACTGGAAGCCCAGCCGCTGCTGCGTTCCATCAGTGAACAGCAACGCACGCTGGTCAGCTATCTGAAAATCACCAACAAGCGCATTGACCTGCTGGCCCATGCTCTGGCCCAGTCGCTACTGAGCGATATGGGCGAGCCGCAGCAGGTCACCCTCTCGGAAGGGGGCATCTCCTTTATCAGCCCCGATGTCTGCAACGAGGGCAGCAGCCTTTACCTCAAGGCCATTCTGCTGCCACAGGCGTTTGGCATTCAGCTTAAGGCTCATGTCATTCGCTGCCGTCCCTCCAGCCAGGGCGGCTACCGGGTTGCGGCCCGCTTCCAGGAACTGAGCGAGGCCCAGCGTCAGGTGCTGGCCCGCCACATCATGCACCGGCAAGCCCAGGAACGACGCGAAGCCCTGGCCCAGGGCGAGGGGGATACCCCATGAGAAGCCTTTGGCTGCTGACAGCCCTGCTGGCCGGTCTGGCCGGCCCGCTGGCCGCCGAAACCCTGCGTATTCCGGTCGGCGAGCAAGGCGGCCAGCACCTGCTGACCCTGCCGCAGCGTGGCCAAAGCCAGGCCAGTGTCAGCCAGCGCTGGGGCCAGCCCCTGAAGATCCATGCTGCCGTTGGCCAGCCACCCATCAGCCGCTGGGACTACCTGGAGTTCAGTGTTTACTTTGAACACAACCACGTCATCAGCAGTGTGCGCCAGCACCATCCGCGCAGGACTGCCCCATGACGCTGATTTATGGGCATCGGGGCGCCAAAGGGCTGGCACCCGAAAACACCGCCGCCTCGTTTCAGGCCTGCCTGGATGCTGGCGTCACTCGCTGTGAGCTGGACATCCGCCTGAGCCGCGACAACCAGGTGATCGTCATCCATGATGCCAACCTCAAACGGCTGGCCGGCATCAAGGACAGCGTCAAAAACAAGACTGCTGCCGAGCTGGCACAGCTGGACATCCGCCACGCCGGTCCCCGCTGGCCAACACCCTGCCCGGTACCCACCCTGGACCAGATTTTGCGTGATTTTCCGTTTGAGCACTGGCAACTTGAAATCAAGAGCCTGTCACGTAAAAAGGCCATCATCCTGCTCAATGCCGTAGCCCGGCTGATTGGGCAGTACGACCTGCACGACCGGATCATCCTCACCAGCAGCTCCCATACCGTACTCAGAACCGCCCAGCAGCATGTGCCCTGGATTCCCCGTGGCCTGGTTGCTGAAAACTCCTGGATGGACCCGGTACGCACCGCCCAACGCTTTCAATGCAGCCTGCTGGCCCTGAACTGGAGCCTGTGCATTGAGCGCCGGATCATGCAGGCCCGCCAGGCCGGCCTGCATGTATCCGCCTGGACCGTCAATGACCCGGCCCTGATGCGCGAGCTGGCCCGCATGGGCGTCGACAGCCTGATTACAGACTTTCCCGATGTGGCCAGCGCCACGCTCGGGAATCGCTGAACAGCCCTTCAAAGGCTGCTCCGGCCAGTTTCAGCCCCTGGCCGGAGCCGGCTAAAAAAGCCGGTTCAGGCCGTCATAGGCAGCCACCCGATAGGCTTCCGCCATGGTCGGGAAGTTGAAGGTGGTGTTGATGAAGTACTTGAGGGTATTGGCCTCGCCGGGCTGGTTCATAATGGCCTGGCCAATATGCACAATTTCCGACGCCTGATAACCAAAGCAGTGCACGCCTAAAATCGCCAGCGTTTCGCGGTGGAACAGGATTTTAAGCATGCCGGTTTCCTCGCCGGAAATCTGCGCCCGGGCCATGCTCTTGAAGAAGGCCTTGCCCACTTCATAAGGAACTTTTTCTTCGGTCAGTTCCTGCTCGGTTTTACCAATGGAGCTGATCTCGGGAATGGTGTAAATGCCGGTTGGCACATCGTCCACGTAGTGCCAGCTGCCATCATCCACCACGTTGCCGGCCGCAGAACGGCCCTGGTCATAGGCGGCACTGGCCAGGCTTGGCCAGCCGATAACGTCGCCGGCGGCATAGATGTTCGGCACTTCGGTGCGGTAATACTCGTCCACGGTAATCTGGCCCCGGCTGTTGGCCTGCAAGCCGACATTTTCCAGCCGCAGCTGATCGGTGTTGCCGGTCCGGCCGTTACACCACAAAAAGCCGTCAGCCTTGATTTTCTTGCCGGACTTGAGGTGCACGATCACGCCGTTCTCAACGCCTTCAACCCGCTCGTATTCTTCGTTGTGCCGTACCAGCACGTTATTGATGCGCAGGTGATAGCTCAGCGCATCGGAGATTTCCCGGTCAAGGAAACTGAGCAGGCGCTGACGGGTGTCGATCAGGTCCACCAGCACACCCAGACCGCTAAAAATCGAGGCGTATTCACAGCCAATCACACCAGCACCGTAGATGATCAGCCGGCGCGGGGTGTAGCCCAGCGACAAAATGGTGTCGCTGTCATAAATGCGGGGATGGTTGAAATCAATATCAGCCGGGCGGTAGGGACGCGAACCGGTGGCGATAATGACCTGGTTGGCCACCAGTTTTTCCACCCGGCTGGGACCCACCACGTCAATGCTGTGCTCGTCGGCAAAGCTGGCGGTGCCAAAGTAGACATCAATGCGATTGCGGGCATAGTAGGAGGTACGCGAGGCCACCTGTCGTGAAATCACGCTTTCAGCGCTTTTTAGCACATCCGGAAAGGAAAACCAGCGCGGTTCGCCAATCTGGCGGAACATGGGGTCAGTGTTGAAACGCAAAATCTGGCGCACCGAGTGACGCAGCGCCTTGGACGGAATGGTGCCCAGATGGGTACTGTTGCCGCCCACCACGCCCCGGCTTTCCACCACCGCCACCTTGCGGCCGGCCTTGGCGGCACTCATCGCCGCACCCTCACCCGCCGGGCCGGAACCCAGAATCACCACGTCGTAATTGTAAACTGCCATGAAAGCTCCTCAGTTGGCATTGACGGGCACTACCTGTTTCAGCCCGTCCGTATCAAATCAATTATTTGTCGGCGGCGTTATAGGCCAACGCTTGCGCAGCCTGTACGGTACCGTCGGCATTGGCTTCTTCGCACTTCTGGCGCTCGCCACCGCAAATGGAGCATTGTTTTTCAATACCCAGGGCTGCAATACCGCCGCAGGAGCCGGCAATCGGCTTGCGGCCGGCCAACACACCCGAGGCCATACCCAGTATCACCAGTGCCATGGTGACAAACACCACCAGAAACATCACCAGAAAAGTCATCATCTTTATTGCTCCTTTACGGGAAACAGCTGTTCAAAAACCGGGCTGGCATGGTTATGGAACTCGCCCTGTTCACGGGTCACAAACAGGGCGGCAATGCCCTGCTGCCGGGCCAGCGCCATGCCCTCGTCCAGTCCCAGCACCAACAACAGGGTACCCAGGCCATCCGCCACCCGGGCCGAACGGTCAATCACGGTAACGGCAGCGGTATGGTGGGCAATGGGCGCACCGGTTTTCGGGTTCAGGGTATGCGAAAAGCGTACCCCTTCTTCTTCAAAGTAATTGCGGTAATCGCCAGAGGTATTGATCGCCCAGCCATCAATATCCAGCACCCGCTGCAACACCCGCTCGCCATTGCCCAGCGGCTGTTCCAGCGCAATGCGCCAGGGCGAACCATCCGGTTTTTTGCCTTTGGCGATCAGTTCGCCGGTTACTTCAATCATGTAACTATGGATGCCCATGGCTTCAAAACGGGCGGCAATCCGGTCCACGGTATCACCGGCGGCAATGCTGTTGAGGTCCAGCTTGAGGTCAAGAGCCTTGCACAGCTGGTCACCCTCAATGCGCAGGTGCTCAAAACCCATCTGCGCTTTGGCAGCGGCAATGGTTTCGTCAGCCGGCACCTGGTGGCCGCGGCTGCCCGGGCCGAAACCCCAGGCTTCCAGCAAAGGCTGGATGGTAATGTCGAACTGGCCATCGCTCAGTTCCGACAGCTCGCCGGCATAGCGCACCAGTTCCAGCACCGGAGCAGGCATCGCCCGGCAACTGCCGGCCGGCAAGCGGTTGAATTGTGACAAATCAGAATCGGCACGGTAGGTGGACATTTGCCGGTCCACCGCATCCAGTATGTCCTGAACGGCAACACCCGCTGCAGCGGCAGCGGGTGTTCCGTTGGAAGACACATACTTGATGGTGTAGGTGCTGCCCATGGTTGGACCGGCCAGCACCTCGATGCGCTGCGCCGGCTTGCAACCGGCGAGCGCAAGGCTCATGACTGTGAGTAAACCCGCACCCTGTAACAGGTTGCGCAGCATGTTAGCCTCCAAAGTCATCCAGCAGGATGTTTTCAGGTTCAACACCCAGGTCTTCCAGCATCTTGATGACAGCGGCGTTCATCATGGGCGGTCCGCACATGTAGAACTCGCAATCTTCGGGTGCCGGGTGATCCTTCAGGTAGTTTTCGTACAGCACGTTGTGAATGAAGCCCTGCAGGCCGGTCCAGTTGTCCTCGGGCAGAGGATCGGACAATGCCAGGTGCCACTGGAAGTTTTCATTCTCTTCCTGCAGCTTGTCGTACTCGTCGACATAGAAGGCTTCACGCATGGAGCGCGCACCATACCAGAAGCTGATCTTGCGCTTGGACTTCAGACGCTTGAGCTGGTCAAAGATGTGCGAACGCATCGGCGCCATGCCGGCCCCCCCACCAATGAACACCATCTCGGCATCGGTATCCTTGGCGAAGAACTCGCCGAACGGGCCGTATACCGTCACCTTGTCGCCTTCTTTCAGACTGAACACATAGGAAGACATGATACCGGGCGGCAGATCGTCACGGCCGGGTGGCGGAGTGGCCACACGGATGTTGAACTTGACCATGCCCTTTTCTTCCGGGTAGTTGGCCATGGAGTAGGCACGGATGGTGGTGTCCTTCACATCCGACACATAACGCCAGATGTTGAACTTGTCCCAGTCCGGATGGAATTTTTCCTGGATGTCAAAATCCTTGTACTCGACACGGTGTGGCGGGCACTCCAGCTGCACATAGCCGCCGGCACGGAAGTTGACGTCCTCGCCTTCGGGCAGGATCAGGGTCAGCTCTTTAATGAAGGTGGCCACGTTGGGGTTGGAACCCACGGTGCACTCCCACTTCTTGACGCCAAATACCTCTTCCGGAATCTGGATCTTCATGTCCTGTTTCACGGCAACCTGGCAGGACAGACGCCAGCCGTCACGGGCATCACGCTTGGTAAAGTGGCTGCCCTCGGCCGGCAGCATCTCGCCACCGCCCTCAAACACCTGGCACTTGCACTGGGCGCAGGTACCACCACCACCACAGGCGGATGACAGGAAGATATTGTTGGCGGCCAGGGTTTGCAGGAGCTTGCCACCGGCCGGAACGGTTACGTTCCGCTCATCGTTGATCAGGATGTTGACGTCGCCACTGGATACCAGCTTGGCGCGGGCAACCAGAATCATCACCACCAGCGCAAGCACGATGGCGGTGAACATTCCGATGGCCAAAAAGACTTCGAAACTCATTATTCACTGCTCCTTAGAGTTGTACGCCGGAGAAGGACATGAAACCCAGAGACATCAGGCCAATGGCAATAAAGGTAATGCCCAGGCCCTGCAGACCCGCAGGAACGTCACTGTACTTGAGCTTTTCACGGATACCCGCCAGCAGGGCGATGGCCAGTGCCCAGGAAGCGCCGGAACCTACGCCATACACCACACTCTCGCCCAGGTTGTAGTCACGCTCCACCATGAACAGAGTACCGCCCATGATGGCGCAGTTCACGGTAATCAGCGGCAAGAATACACCCAGTGCGTTGTAGAGCGCAGGCATATACTTGTCCAGCAGCATCTCCAGAATCTGCACAATGGCGGCAATTACACCGATATAGCTCAGCAGACCGAGGAAGCTCAGATCGACATCCGGCAGGCCGACCCAAGCCAGCGCACCGTCCTTGAGCAAGTAGGTGTAGATCAGGTTGTTAGCCGGCACCGTAATGGTTTGCACCACAATTACCGCGACACCCAGGCCAATGGCGGTTTCGACCTTCTTGGACAGTGCAATAAAGGTACACATGCCCAGGAAGAAGGCCAGCGCCATGTTTTCGATGAAGATCGATTTAACCAGCAGACTCAAATAGTGTTCCATCTCAGTACGCCTCCTTCTCGACGGTATTCGGAGCCATGACGAAATCTGGCTTCTCGATCTGCTCACGCTTCCACATGCGCAGCGCCCAGATGATCAGGCCGATCAGGAAGAACGCGGAGGGAGGCAGCAGCAGCAGGCCGTTGGGCAGATACCAGCCACCATCGTTCATGGTCTGAAAAATGGTCACACCGACCAGTTTACCCGAGCCGAACAGCTCGCGGATGATACCGAGGATGATCAGCATGGCGCTGTAGCCCAGACCGTTACCGATACCATCGAAGAACGACAGCACGGGAGGGTTGGACATGGCGAATGCTTCGGCACGGCCCATCACGATACAGTTGGTGATGATCAGGCCGACGAACACCGACAGCTGCTTGGACAGTCCGTAGGCGTATGCCTTGAGGAACTGGTCCACCACGATCACCAGCGAGGCGATGATCACCATCTGCACGATCATGCGGATCGAGCTCGGGATCTGGGCCCGGATCATCGAGATGAACATGCTGGAGAAACCTGTTACCAGTGTCAGTGCAATCGACATGACGATGGCGGTTTTCAGGTTTGAAGTGACGGCCAGTGCAGAACAGATACCCAGGATCTGCAGGCCGATGGGGTTGTTGTTGAAAACAGGATCAAGCAACA
>CAZMLX010000099.1:0-906 GCA_964567275.1 uncultured Thiopseudomonas sp.
GATGGCTGTCCGGCTGCCAGCATGCTCCGCCCCGCCCTCCGCTCAATGATGAGCAGGCCCTGAAAGAGCGCCTTGCTCCCCTGCCACTGCCTGACGACAACTGGACCAGCCAGGCCCTGAAACCTTCTCGCCCCACTCCCCGCCAGTCCAGCAGCAACGCCATGTCCAGCCCGGCCCCGGAGCCCGATCTGATCTGGGATCGCATGCGCAAGGGTTTCCATCTGGACGAGCAGAGCGATGACAACCCCCGTATCGACAAAATGCGGCTCTGGTATGCCAGCCGCACTGGTACGGTCGAACAAATTGCCCGGCGCAGCAGCCCCTACATTTATTACATTGTCGAAGCCCTGGACAAACGCAACATGCCGCTGGAGCTGGCGCTGTTGCCGGTCATTGAAAGTGCCTACAACCCGCTGGCGCTGTCGCCCTCGCAGGCGGCCGGGCTGTGGCAGTTCATTCCGTCCACCGGGCGCAACTTCAAGCTGCGGCAAACCCAGTGGTACGACGGCCGTCGTGACATTACTGCGTCCACCCAGGCCGCCCTTGACTACCTGCAGTATTTGCATCGCATGTTCGACCAGGACTGGCTGCTGGCACTGGCCGCCTACAATGCCGGGGAAGGAACTGTCAGCCGCGCCATCAAGCGCAATCAGCAGCTGGGCCTGCCCACCGACTACTGGAACCTGCAACTGCCGCAACAAACCCAGGAATATGTTCCCCGCCTGTTGGCTGTAGCCCAGCTGTTTGCCAGCCCCAGGGCCTACAACCTCAGGCTGCCGGAGGTTGCCAACGAGCCCTACTTTGCCCGGGTGCCGCTCAACGGCCGGCTTGATCTAAAACAGATTGCCCGGCTGGCCGAGGTGTCGCCCGAGCACATCAGCGAACTGAATCCGGCGTTCAAGCAGG
>CAZMLX010000099.1:916-8297 GCA_964567275.1 uncultured Thiopseudomonas sp.
GCATCGTCCATGACGGTCCGTCGCATGTGCTGGTACCGGTGTTGCAGGCGCCGGCACTGGAGCAAAAACTGGCCGGTCTGGGCCCACACAACCAGCCCCTGCCCCCATTGAAAGCCCCCGAAGCACCGGTGCTGGCCACCTACCGGGTGGTAGCCGGCGACACCCTGTCCGGCATTGCCCAGCGACACCGGGTCAGTGTTGCCCAGCTCAAACAATGGAACCGGCTCAACAGCAACACCTTGCGCATTGGCCAGGCGCTGAAAATCCGCTCCAGCCAATCCGCCAGCCAGGCACCGGCCCGCTATGTGGTTAAAAGCGGTGATTCGCTCTACAGCATTGCCAAGCGCAACGGCATCAGCCTGCAACAGCTGAAACGGCAAAACCCCGGACTGGGCAATGCCCTCAAACCCGGCCAGCAACTGGTTCTGAAACCCTGAATGCGCACCCTGACCCATGCACTGGCAGCGGCCTTGCTGCTGCTGGCAACGCCGCTGCAAGCCGGCGTTACCCTGAGCCACGGCTTTGCCCGTTTTGGCGAGCTCAAGTACCCGTCCAGCTTCAGCCATTTTGACTGGGTCAACCCCGATGCGCCCAAGGGCGGCCAGCTGCAGCTGATGGCGCTGGGCAGCTTTGACAGCCTCAATCCGTACATTCTCAAGGGCACCAGCCCGATCAGCACCGGCGACTTTTACCAGTATGGCGTCAGTGAGCTCAATGCACCGCTGATGGCCGGCCACGGCCTGTTTGACCCCTCCGGCGACGAGCCGGCCAGCAGCTACGGGCTGGTGGCCGAGAGCATCCAGTACGCCGATGACCTGCGCTGGGTGGTATTCAACCTGCGCAAGCAGGCCCGCTTTCACGACGGCCAGCCCATCACCGCCGCCGATGTCGAGTTTTCGTGGCGTACCCTGCTGGAACAGGGCCACCCTCAGTACCGCAGTTACCTGAAAGAGGTCCAGCGGGTGGACATTCTCGGCCCGCTGAAGGTGCGTTTTGTATTTGCCGCACCGGCCAACCCGCAGCTGTTGCTTAATCTTGGCGACCTGCCGGTGCTGCCCAGACACTACTGGGAACAACGGGATTTCAACCAGACCCGTTTTGAACCGCCGCTGGGCAGCGGCCCCTACCGTATTACCGAGGTCAAGCCCGGCCGCAGCCTGCGTTTTGAGCGGGTTAAAAACTGGTGGGGCAAGGACCTGCCGGTCAGTGTCGGCAAGTACAACATCGACCGCATTGATGTGGACTTTTACCGTGACCGCCATGTCGCCTTCGAGGCATTCAAGGCCGGCAGTTTCGACCTTTACATAGAACACCAGGCCAAAAACTGGGCCACCAATTACCAGTTTCCGGCCCTGCAGCGTGGCGAGGTGATCCGCGAGCAGATTCCGCACCAGATTCCTACCCCCACCCAGGCACTGTTTCTCAACAGCCGCCGGGCGCCCCTGAACGATCCGCAGGTGCGCGAGGCACTGGGGCTGCTGTTCGATTTTGAATGGACCAACCGCACCCTGTTCAACAGCGCTTACCAGCGCACCACCAGCTACTTTCCCAACAGTCCCTTTAGCGCCCGGGATATTCCGGTCGGCGCCGAATGGCTGCTACTGGACCCCTGGCGTGAACAACTGCCCGACAGCCTGTTTACCCAGCCACCGCAGGTTCCGGTCACAGACGGCCGCGGCATTCCCCGCCAGCACCTGAGCCGGGCGTTAAACCTGCTGCACCAGGCCGGCTGGAAAAGCAGTCGCAGCGGCCTGAAAAACGGCAAGGGCCAGCCCTTTCGGCTGGAAATCATGCTGGTCAACCCCAGTCTGGAACGGGTACTGCAACCCTATGTGCAAACCCTGCGCAGCGTCGGCATCGAAGCCCGGCTGCGTACCGTGGACCGGGCCCAGTTCAAGCAGCGGCTGGATGCCTTCGATTTCGACATCACCCTGCTGGTGTTGCCGCAAAGCCTGACCCCGGGACCTGACCAATGGAGCTATTTCCACTCGTCGCAGGCCCATGTCCGTGGCAGCAAAAACTATGCGGGAGTACAGGACCCGGTGGTCGACGCCCTGCTGGAAGCGGTACAACAGGCCCACACCCAGAACGAGCTGGAAGCCGCCATGCAGGCACTGGACCGGGTGTTATTGCATCAACACTATGTGATACCGAACTGGTATATTAACCATCACCGCGTGGCCTGGCGCACGCGGCTCAAACACCCCCAGATACCCCCCTACACCCTTGGCCTGCGGGCCTGGTGGCTGGATTCGGCGGAGACCCCCTGATGCCCGCATTGACCACAAGGCTCTGTGCCCTGCTGCTGTCCTGCTGCGCCCTTGGCGCACAGGCGCAACATGCCCTCACCCTCTATGACGATGCGCCCAAATATCCGGCCGGTTTCAGCCACTTTGACTACGTCAATCCCGACGCCCCCAAGGGCGGTACCCTGCGACTGTCCGGCCTGAACGGCTTCGACAGCCTCAACCCCTTTATTCCCAAAGGCAATGCGGTGGATCACATTGGCCTGATCTACGACAGCCTCACCCACCATTCGCTGGACGAGCCCTTTACCGAATACGGCCTGCTGGCCGAGCGCATCGAGCGTGACCCGGACAACCAGTTTGTGCGCTTTCACCTGCGCCCGCAGGCCCGTTTCCATGACGGCCAGCCGGTCACTGCCGGTGATGTCGCCTTTACCTTCGAGCTGCTGACCACCCAGGGACACCCGCTGTACCGCCATTACTACGCCGATGTGGCCGAAGTGGTGGTGGAAAGCGAGCGTGTGGTCCGTTTTGACTTCAAGCACAACCGCAACCGCGAGCTGCCACTGATTCTCGGCCAGTTGCAGGTGCTGCCCCAACACTTCTGGCAAGACAGGGATTTCAGTAAAACTTCATTGCAGCCGCCACTGGGCAGCGGTCCCTACCAGGTCAGCAAGGTAGCAGCCGGGCGCAGCATCAGCTATGAGCGGGTAGCCGACTGGTGGGGCAAGGATTTGCCGGTCAGCGTCGGCCATTACAACTTCGACCGGATCCAGATCGACTACTACCAGGACATGTCAGTGGCACTGGAAGCCTTCAAGGCCGGCCAGTTCGATTTCAACCTGGAATATTCCGCCAAGGACTGGGCCACCGGCTACACCTCCCCTGCCCTGAAACGTGGCGATATCGAGCGGGAGGAAATCCGCAACCACAATCCGGTCGGCATGCAGGCCTATGTGTTCAACCTGCGCCGCCCGATGTTCCAGGACCGCCGGGTGCGGGAAGCCATCGGTCTGCTGTTTGACTACGAATGGACCAACAAGCAGCTGTTCTATGGTGCCTACCTGCGCACCAACAGCTTCTTTGCCAACTCCGAGCTGGCCGCCAGCGGCCTGCCCTCGGCTGCCGAGCTGGAGCTGCTGGAGCCGCTGCGCGGGCAGATTCCCGACGAGGTGTTCAGCACCGAGTTCAAGCTGCCGGTCAGTGACGGCAGCGGTATCATCCGCGATCGCCGCCTGCAGGCCTGGAACCTGCTGAAAGAGGCCGGCTACCGTATTGACAACGACCGCATGGTCAATGCCGAAGGCCAGCCGCTGGCGTTTGAGTTTTTGATTGCCCAGGCCAATCTGGAACGGGTACTGCTGCCGTTCAAGCGCAACCTGGAAGAGCTCGGCATCGAGATGACCATCCGCCGGGCCGACGTGTCCCAGTACATCAACCGCATGCGCTCGCGGGATTTCGACATGACCTCGGCGATCTGGTCACAGTCCAACTCGCCCGGCAACGAGCAGCGCGAGTTCTGGCATTCCAGCAGCTTTGACAACCCTGGCAGCCGCAACCTGATTGGCCTGCAGGACCCGGCCATCGATGCGTTGGTGGAGGGTCTGATCAGTGCCGACAGCCGTGACAGTCTGATCACCCACACCCGGGCGCTGGACCGGGTACTGCTGTGGGGCCAGTACGTGATCCCCAACTATTACACCGACAGCTGGCGTGTCGCCCACTGGAAACATCTGAAACGCCCGGCCCACCCTCCCCTGTATGACTACGGCCTGTTCACCTGGTGGATCGACGGCCCGCAGCCCCAGCCTGCACAGGAGTCTGCCGAATAAATGGCTGCCTATATTCTTCGCCGCCTGCTGCTGATCATCCCCACCCTGTTCGGCATTTTGCTGCTCAACTTTGTCATCATTCAGGCCGCCCCCGGCGGCCCGGTGGAGCAGATGATCGCCAAGCTGGAAGGTTTTGACAGCACCACCGGCGGTGCCACCGGACGCATTTCCGGTGGTGGCAGCGAGGTCGGCAGCGGCGGCCAGTACCGTGGCGCACAAGGGCTGGACCCGGACCTGATTGCCGAAATCGAGCGCATGTACGGCTTCGACAAGTCGGCACCGGAGCGCTTCTGGATCATGCTGAAAAATTACGCCCGCTTCGACTTTGGCAACAGCTTTTTCCGTGATGCCAGCGTTACCGAACTGATTGTCGAAAAAATGCCGGTCTCGGTGTCGCTGGGGTTGTGGAGCACCTTGCTGATGTATCTGGTGTCGATTCCGCTGGGCATCCACAAGGCCGTGCGCCACGGCAGCGCCTTCGACATGTGGACCAGCACCGCCATTGTGCTGGGCTATGCCATTCCCGCCTTTTTGTTTGCCATCTTGCTGGTGGTGGTATTTGCCGGCGGCAGCTACCTGAGCTGGTTCCCGCTGCGCGGGCTGACCTCGCCCAACTTTGACGACCTGGGCACACTGGGCAAAATCGGCGACTATTTCTGGCACCTGGCGCTGCCGGTGACAGCCCTGGTGATCGGCAACTTCGCCACCCTGACCTTGCTGACCAAAAACAGCTTTCTGGACGAGATCAACAAGCAGTACGTCACCACCGCCCGGGCCAAAGGCCTGAGCGAGCGCCGGGTGCTTTATGGCCATGTATTCCGCAATGCCATGCTGATCATCATCGCCGGCTTTCCGGCCGCTTTTATCGGCATGTTCTTTACCGGTTCGCTGCTGATCGAGGTTATTTTCTCGCTGGACGGTCTCGGCCTGCTCAGCTTCGAGGCGGCGATCAACCGGGATTATCCGGTGGTATTCGGCACCCTGTTCCTGTTCACCCTGCTGGGGCTGCTGGTCAAGCTGGTCGGCGACATCACCTATACGCTGGTGGACCCGCGCATCGACTTTTCCGGACGGGGGCACTGACATGGCACTGTCTCCGGTCAATCAACGCCGTTTTGCCCAGTTCAGGGCCCACCGCCGGGGCTGGTATTCACTGTGGCTGTTTTTGCTGCTGTTTGTGCTCAGTCTGGGTGCCGAGCTGATCGCCAACGACAAGCCGCTGGCCGTGCGTTACGACAACAGCTGGTATTTCCCGGTGTTCAAGCGTTATGCGGAAACCGAGTTTGGCGGCGAGTTCCCGCTGCAGGCCAACTACAAAAGCCCCTATATCCGGGAGCTGATTGCCGAAAAAGACGGCTGGATGCTGTGGCCGCCGATTCCGTTCAGCTATGACAGCATCAACTACGAACTGGAGGTACCGGCCCCGGCCCCGCCGTCTGCCGCCAACTGGCTAGGCACCGATGACCAGGGCCGTGACGTGTTGGCGCGGGTGATCTACGGTTTTCGCATCTCGGTGCTGTTTGCGCTGACACTGACCCTGTGCAGCTCGGTGATCGGCGTGATTGCCGGTGCGCTACAGGGCTTTTATGGCGGCTGGGTCGATCTGGTCGGCCAGCGTTTTCTGGAAATCTGGTCGGGACTGCCGGTGCTGTTTTTGCTGATCATCATGGCCAGCTTTATCCAGCCCAACTTCTGGTGGCTGCTGGGCATTATGTTGCTGTTCTCCTGGATGAGTCTGGTGGATCTGGTACGGGCCGAGTTTCTGCGTGGCCGCAACCTGGAATATGTGCGGGCAGCCCGTGCGCTGGGCATGCGCGACACGGCCATCATGTTCCGCCACATTCTGCCCAACGCCATGGTATCCACCATGACTTACATGCCCTTTATCATTACCGGCGCCATCGGCACACTGACGGCGCTGGATTTTCTCGGCTTTGGCTTGCCGCCGGGTTCACCCTCGCTGGGCGAACTGGTAGCGCAAGGCAAGGCCAACCTGCAGGCACCCTGGCTGGGCATCACCGCCTTTGCCGTGCTGGCACTGATGCTGAGCCTGCTGGTCTTTATCGGGGAGGCAGCACGCGATGCATTCGACCCCAGAAAATAAACCCCTGCTGGACGTACACAACCTGGCGGTGGAGTTCGTTACCGCCGCAGGCCGCAGCCAGGCGGTGCGCTCGGTCAGTTTTACTCTCGAAGCCGGTAAAACCCTGGCGCTGGTCGGCGAAAGCGGCTCCGGCAAATCGGTGACGGCGCATTCCATCTTGCGCCTGTTGCCGGCCAGCGCCCGTGCCTCCGGCAGCATCCGCTACCGTGGCGACGAGCTGCTGTCTGCCAGCGAAGCCAGCATGCGCAGGCTGCGGGGCAACCGCATTGCGATGATCTTCCAGGAGCCGATGAGCTCACTCAACCCGCTGCACACCATCGGTAAACAAATCAGCGAAGTACTGATGCTGCACAAGGGGTTGAACAAAAAGCAGGCACTGATGCAAGCATTGGAGCTGCTGCGGCGGGTAGAAATTGTCGAGCCGGAAAAACGCCTGCGAGCCTATCCCCACGAGCTGTCCGGTGGCCAGCGTCAACGGGTGATGATTGCCATGGCGCTGGCCAACGAGCCGGAAATCCTGATTGCCGACGAGCCCACCACAGCGCTGGACGTCACCGTGCAGCAAAAAATCCTGGCGCTGCTGAAAAAACTGCAACAGCAAATGGGCATGGCCATCCTGCTGATCAGCCATGACCTGAACATGGTGCGCCGCTTTGCCGACCAGGTGTGCGTGATGCAACAGGGCGAAGCGGTGGAGAACAGCCCCTGTCAGCAGCTGTTCAGCCAGCCACAACACCCCTACACCCGTGCCCTGCTGGCCGCAGAACCGGGCGGCGTGGCCGCCGCCACCGAGATTGGCGAGCCGTTGCTGACCGTGACTGACCTCAGGGTCTGGTTTCCGGTCAAGGCCGGCCTGCTACAGCGCACGGTAGACCACATCAAGGCAGTGGACGGCATCAGCCTGCAGCTTAAACGCGGGCAAACGCTGGGCATTGTCGGCGAAAGCGGCTCGGGCAAGTCCACGCTGGGGCTGGCCATTTTGCGGCTGATTGCCAGCCAGGGCGGCATCGAATTTGCCGGCCAGCCGCTGCAAAACCTCAACCAGAAACAGCTACGCCCCTGGCGGCGACACATTCAGGTGGTTTTTCAGGACCCTTTTGGTAGCCTGAGCCCGCGAATGAGCGTCTCAGAGATTATCGGCGAGGGGCTGCTCATTCATGGCATGGGCAGCAGCACCGAACAGGAACAGGTGATTATCC
>CAZMLX010000100.1:0-8210 GCA_964567275.1 uncultured Thiopseudomonas sp.
CCGCGACCCCCGGCGTGACAGGCCGGTATTCTAACCAACTGAACTACCACTGCGCAGTCTGTCCGGCGTGATGCCGTGAACAGGGCTGGCATTCTAGCGTTTTTTCCATGGATGTCAAGGCGGCCATCCTGACTGCCGCCAGCGGCTGTTACAGGCAGCTATAAAACCACCCTTTCACCCTGTCACTTTGGCTAAAATTACCGTAATTTTGCCGGCACAACGGCAACATTAGCTCCCCCCCTCGCTTGCCTATCAACCCATCAAGGACTGCAACATGATTATTGATCTTTCAGGAAAAACCGCTCTGGTCACCGGCTCAACCGGTGGTATTGGTCTGGCCATTGCCATCGGACTGGCCAAAGCCGGTGCGCTGGTCACCCTGGTCGGCCGTTCGCAAAACAGCGTGGATACCGCCCTGGCACAACTGGCCGAAGCCAGCGGTCGCCAGGATGCCAAAGGCATTGTCGCCGACCCCGGCACGGCAACCGGCTGCCAGGCAGTTATCACCGCCCAACCGGACGCCGACATCCTGATCAATTGCCTTGGCATCTATGGTGCCGTCGAATTTTTCGGGATTGACGATGCGCTGTGGGAAGAATATTTTCAGGTCAACGTCATGAGCGGCGTCCGTTTGTCCCGCCACTACGCCAAAGGCATGCGTGACAAAGGCTGGGGCCGTATCCAGTTTATTTCCAGCGAATCGGCACTGAACATTCCCAACGAAATGGTGCATTACGGCGTCAGCAAAACTGCCCTGCAGGGCCTGTCCCGTGGCCTGGCCAAGGTGCTAGCCGGCACCGGCGTTACCGTCAACAGCATACTGCCCGGCCCGACCCGTACCGCAGGCGTCACCACCATGATGGCCAACCTGGCCGCCGAACGGGGTGTACCGGCCAGCGACATGGAAGCCCTGTTCCTCAAGGAAAACCGCCCTTCCACCCTGTTGCGCCGCTTTGCCACTCCGGAAGAGGTGGCCAACCTGTGCGTTTATGCCGCCTCCGAACAGGCCAGCGCCACCACAGGCGCAGCACTGCGGGTTGAGGGCGGCATCGTCGAAAGCATCATGTAAAACGACCCCACTGTGAACCATTCTGGGTCAGGGCTAATTCGGGGTCAGAGTCAGAACGCCAGGCGTTCTGACTCTGACCCCGAATTGCTTACAGCAGCTTCCAGGTGTAGCTGATGACCAGCCGGTTTTCGTCAATGTTGGGGCGGTTGTTGGAACGGGCCATGACGTTGCGCACCTTCACATTCAGGTCCTTCAGCATGCCGCTCTGCACGGTGTAGCCCAGGTCGATATCACGCTCCCACTCTTTGCCGCTACCGGATTTTCCGATCAGGCTGCGGTCAATGTTGCTGCCGTGCAGATAGCGCACGGTGGAGACCAGCCCGGGAATGCCCGCTTGCGCAAAGTTGTAGTCGTGGCGTACCTGCCAGGAGCGTTCTTTGGCATCGGCGAACTCATAGGTCGGTACTTCGTTGCCCAGTGGCGAGATGTTGTTGAACACCCGGGGCATGCCGTCACGGCCATGCATGGACTGGAAGCCGACATAAAAGGTGCTGCCACCACGTTTGGCGGACAACAGGCTGTAAAAGGCACGGTTGTCAATTTTACCGGCCAGCTTGTCGCCATTTTCCTTGGAGTCATACAGCCCCAGGGTGGCACCCAGCACCCAGTTGCCGACCGGTTCGCTGTGCTTGATGGTGTAGTAGGTCTGCTGATAGATGTCTTTCAACTCGGCATGCCAGACACCCACCGAGCTGCGGTTGTTGTTGAAAGCATAGTCGGCACCCGCATAGTTGAAGCGGTCGGAAGACACCTTGGCCCAGGGCAGGTTTCCGGCCGGGATCTTGGAGCCGAGTTTGGCCTGCATTTTGGTTCGGCCGGCACGATTAAGCATGCTGCCGGAGCGGAACTGGCCCGCTTGCAGGGTCAGGTTGTCAATGTCTTTGCTGACCAGACTGGCGCCCAGGTAGGTGGGCGGCAGCAGGCGGATGGGACTGAAGGTCAGTACAGGCAAATTGGGGGTTTGCTCGCCCACTTTCAGCTCGGTTTTCGACAGCCGGGCCTTGACCGCCACACCCATGCGGGAGAAGTTGTCCGGCGCCTTGCCACTGGCACGGGCTGGCAACAGGCCGGTATTCACCCGGTCCGGGCTGCTGTCCAGTTTGAAGCCGGCCATGCCGATCACATCCACCCCGACGCCGACAGTACCCCGGGTATAGCCGGATTTGGCATTCAGGATAAAGCCCTGCGCCCACTCCTCGGCCTTGGCCTGATTGCCAGCGCCATGCGGCAGCCCGGAATAGTCACGCATAAAATAATAGTTGATCGCTTGCAGGGTAATGCTGGAGCCTTCAATAAAGCCCGGCTCAACCTCGCTGGCACCGGCACTTGCGCAAGCAGAGCTGACCGCCAGTGCCAGCAGAGCAGAGGTACGAATTTTGTTATTTTTCATAAAACACCTTGTCAGTTTTTATAATTAAAAGGCCTGGTTACACAAACACGGTCAGGGAAGCCCGTAGAAGTTGGTTGCTTTGGGGTTGCCAATGGTCACGAACAACAACGAAGCCAGGGTGGCCACAGCGCCCGGTATGGCGAAAATCAGGAAGTTCATGGGCAACGAAATTTGCACCGTCAACAGAGCCCCGCCCAGAATCGGCTGCCGGAAATCGCACCCAGCCGTCCGGCAGCCGATGCCCAGCCCAACCCCGTGGTGCGGTAAACCAGCCCATAAAACTGGGCAGCCGCCGCATACAGCAAAATCTGGGTACCAATCACCGAGGCGCCGGCCAGGGTAATGAACAGGTACAGGGACACCGCATTGCCCTTGATGCCCATCAGACTGATGCTGACAAAGGAGACCGCAAAGAAGCAGGTAATTACCTTGCCCAGGTCATAGCGGTCGCCCAGCCGGCCACCCAGCACGGCTCCCACTACCCCGCCAAAGTTCAGCGCCAGCAGGAACGACAGACTGGAACCCAGGCTGTAACCGGCGTTGTTCATCAACTTGGGCAGCCAGGCACTGAGTGCAAAGGTCATCAGCATGCCGCAGAAAAAGGCGACCCATAGCGTCAGCGTGCCAACCAGCCGGCCTTCGGTAAACAGGTCAAAAACACTACCTTTGGCCACGGTTTTACGCTCGATCAGCACCAGTTCGGCATTTTTATCAATAGCCTGCTCCGCTCCGGTCAGTTTGTTAAGAATGCTGCGAGCTTGTTCCTGCTTGCCCTTGCGAAGCAAAAAGCCGATGGATTCGGGCATATACATCAGGATGAGCGGCAACAGCAGCACGGGAGCGGCGGCAGCAAAGAACATGATCGGCCAGCCAAACTTGGGCATCAGGTAAATACCCAGACCGGCCGCCATCACTCCGCCCAGAGAAAACCCGCTGAACATCACCGCAATCAGCGTATTACGCATGCGCCGGGGCGACAGTTCACTGATCAGCGCCACCGCATTGGGCATAAAGCCGCCACAGCCGATACCGGCAAAGAAGCGGGCCACGCCAAATTCGGTGGTATTGGTTGCAAAGCCGTTCAGCACCGTAGCAACGGTAAAGATCAGAAAAGAGATTAAAATGCCGCTTTTTCTGCCAATCTTGTCGGAAATCATGCCGATCAGCAGGGCACCAAACAGCATACCAAACAACGAATAACTGCCCAGCGTACCGGCCTGAAGCGGAGTCAGGTTCCATTCGGCCATAACCGCCGGCAATACCACGCCGAAGATGAACAGGTCATATCCGTCAAAGATCATCAGGGCCGAGCATATTAACAGTAGCAGCCAGTGAAACTTCCCGAAGCGGGCGCTATCAATGTGTTCCTGAACGTTGATTTTATTCATTTTTTAACCTTTTTATTTTATTTGTATGCAGTAAACAACGGGTGTCACAGGGTAAAAGCCCGGCTTATTCCGGATCACCCCGGGTCAGAAACTCCCACATGCGCTCAAAAATCCCGCCACTGCCGGTCGCCCTTTTTTGCTGCTCTTCGCATGAAATGGGCGGAATCTCCTGATCCAGTCCGGCCGCCCGCAAGCTCAGCTCAATGCGTGCCGCATCTTCCAGGTACCAGGTCAACGTCAGCGCCTCTTCAATGCTGGCACCTGTCACCACAGCGCCATTGCCGCGCATAACCACCACGTCCTGCGTTTTGAAGGCGCTACCCAACTGGCTGGCCAACCCGGCCGTACGCACCAGCTGCACGTCATCCCAGAGCGAAATGCCCTTGTGGAAATAGCAGCCCATGCCGTGACGGGCCTGCGGGGTTTTACCGGCAGCCGACAACACCATCACACTGGCCGGCATGCTGCGAATGACGGCGCCCACATCCGGGCGGTGCTTATAGGCTTCCTGATGAATTCTGACCTCGCCCAGGACATGCTCCGGCAATTCACCGTGGATTGGCACCAGGGTGCCAGCCTCACCGGTGCCGATCAGCCCCATGGGTCTGGGTGCGCACACCAGAAAGTGGCTGTCACTCAGGCGAATGCTGCAGTGCCCGTAGGCATGGGCCAGACCGGCGCGGCCGATCGCCCGGGCCGCCTGCCGCAGTTTGATTTGCTGCGCTTCAGTGGCTACAACTCCGGTCATGACTTGAACTCCTTGATGTCAGGCTTGGATCCCCACATGCAGAAGCCGCGCGGCTCTGCCGGGAATTGGCGAGGCACGTAGGTTTTTTCATCCTCTTCGGTGATGGAACGAACCCCGGTGGAGTATTCGTAGGTCATGCCGTCCGGGCCTTCGAAATAAAGGAACATGGCGCCGGAGGTTGGGTGCCGGCCCGGCCCGAACAGGATTTTGATGCCGCGGTCTTTCAGGAAGTACCAGGCACGCATGATGTCGTCGATGCTTTCAACCTGGTGATTGATGTGCTGAATGCCTGGTTTGGTGCTGGGAAACAGGGCAATTTTATGGTGAATTTCGTCGATTCTGAGTAGTGGTGCGTCGCCAATCCAGTCACTGACCTTGGCACTGGCAACACCGGTCCAGAACTGCTCGTCACGCTTGACATCCTGGCTACACAGGCCAATGTGGCTAAAGCCTGTAATGCCCGCATCACGACCGGCAAAGTAACGCCAGCCACTGTGCTGTGGTCGCACCACCAGCTCGATGTGGTTGCCGCTGGGATCCTGAAAGGCAATAAACTCGTTAACGTAGCGTTGCTCGCACTCTTCGTGACTGCCCAGCCTGACCTTGAAATTGCTGTTGTCCAACTTTGACGCTGCCAGATCAAGGTCTTGCTTGGTCTTCACCTCAAAAGCAGTAGTGTGCTGGTTGGTATCGCCTTCAAAAAAACACAGGGTATGATCCCTGCTGTCCGACCTGAAATAGACGGTTCCATTTTCTTTACGGATTTCCTGCAATCCCAGTATCTGGGTCGCATAACGACAGGTTTCATCCAGATTTCGGGTGCCCAGTCTGAGGTATCGGATATCGTGCAAATTGATCATACAATCATCCCCTGTTGATAAAAGTGATGCGATGTCATCGTGGCACGCAGCTATATATCGGTAAACCCGATATTATCAATACACGCTATTTGAAAGTGACATATTATGAAAACAGACCTCAATTTGCTCAAAGTGCTGGTGGCCATCCACGATGAAGGCAGTGTCACTGCCGCTGCCAAAAAGCTGGACATGAGCCAGCCGGCGGTCAGCACTGCCCTGACACGTCTCAGGGCCGACTTTGAAGACCCGCTTTTTGTGCGTTTCGCCAACCGTATGAACGCCACCCCTCTGGTCGAGTCGATGCTGCCCCGTCTGCGGGAGTCGCTGGAGATCATTGAAAACGAGGTGCTGAGCAAGCCGGTTTTCGACCCGCAGTCATCCAGAAAAAAATGGGTTTTCTGTGTCAGCGAAGTCGGAGAAATTGTTTTTCTGCCCAGGCTGTATCAAAAAATCACCCGGCTCTCGCCCCTGGCCAGCATCAGAACCATCTCGGTTACCCCCGACCAGCTGCCCGAAGCGCTATACGATGGTTCTGTAGATGCGGCCCTGGGTTATTTCCCCGACCTCAATGGCCCGGATATTTACCAGCAACGCCTGTTTTCCCACGAGCTCGCCTGCCTGGCACGGTCGGATCACCCGGCAATCCAGTCGGGATTCACCCTGGACACCTTCAAAACGCTGTCGCATCTGCAGGTCAGCAATGGCAGCCGTTCACAGGAAATGTACGAGGGCTATCTGCAAGCCCATAACATAGAAAGAAAAATTGCCCTGCAAACCTCACACTTCCTGAGCGTGCCGACAATCATTGCCCATTCGGACCTGATCACCGTGTTACCAAAGAGCATCGTCCATCAATTCGCCAACAATCCGCAGGTGAGCATTTTGCCGATGCCGACGGATATACCGCCCTATGACCTTAAGCAGTTCTGGCATGCCCGACATCATAAAAACCCTGCCTCCCTGTGGATCAGAAAACTGGTCCAGGAGCTGTTTGCCGAGTGAGTTACCCGCTTTCAAGCTGACGACCAGCATGGGTAAGCTATCAACTGATAAAGCGCCGTCAATGGAGTACAGCCATGAAGACACAGACCTTGCATCAACAACAGTGCGACGCCTGCCGTGCGGATGCACCCAGGGTAACCGAGCAGGAAGCCAATAAATTGCAGCAACAGATTCCCGACTGGGAGCGGGTTGAGCTGGATGGCGTGTTGCAGTTGCGACGGGTATTCAAACTGAAAAACTTTGTCGAAGCGCTGGCGTTTGCCAACCGGATCGGTGAGCTGGCAGAGCAACAGGGGCATCACCCGGCGCTGCTGGTGGAATATGGCCAGGTCACGGTGCGCTGGTGGACGCACAAGATTAACGGCCTGCACCGCAACGACTTCATCATGGCGGCACGGACTGATCAGCTGCAGTAATCAAACGGGAGCAAAAAGAGTGAGCTACGGCTTAAATTGCTTTATACCTTTTGTTCTTTTAGGCCATGCAAAACCAGTCAGCACGAGGGCTATCCCATGAGCAACAAAACCATCTACGTTCAACCCGGTGGCGGTTACCACAATGTCACCCTCGGTCACAGCCAAACCGATGCCCCCAGGGCGGGTGAAATCACTGTGCGTCTGCGTGCAAGTTCTCTCAACTACCACGACTTTGCCGTGGTCAGCGGCATGTGGGGGCCAAGTGTGCCGCGCATTCCCATGGCCGACGGGGCCGGCGAGGTGATAGCAGTCGGTGAAGGCGTAAACGAGTTTGCCGTTGGCGACCAGGTGGTCAGCACCTTCTTTCCCGACTGGCTCAGTGGCGAGCCGCTACTAGAAGGTTTCGCCAGCGTGCCGGGTGACGGCATTGACGGCTACGCACGCGAAACCGTCACCGCCCGCGCCACCTCCTTTACCCTGGCGCCCAAACACTGGAGCCACGCCGAAGCGGCCACCCTGACCACCGCCGGCCTCACCGCCTGGCGCTCACTGATGGCCGACGATTCGCTCAAGCCTGGCGACAGTGTGCTGGTACAGGGTACCGGCGGTGTCTCCATCTTTGCCTTGCAGTTTGCCAAGCTGGCCGGCGCAACCGTGATCGCCACTTCTTCCAGCGACGAAAAGCTTGAACGCCTGAAAGCCCTGGGTGCCGACCAGCTGATCAACTACCGCAGCACAGCCAACTGGGGCGAGAAGGTTCGTGAGCTGACCGATGGCCGTGGTGTTGACCACGTCGTTGAAGTCGGTGGCCCCTCAACCCTGGAGCAATCAATGATCGCCGCACGCATCGGCGGGCATATCTCGGTGATCGGCATACTCACCGGCATAGCCGGAGAGCTCGGCATCATTACCGCACTAACCCGCCAGCTGCGCCTGCAAGGGGTGCTGGTGGGTAGCCGCAGTCAGCAGCAGGACATGATCAGGGCCATCAACGCCAGCAACATGCGCCCTGTCATAGACAAGCACTTCGCCCTGGAGGATATCGTTGAAGCCTTCCGTTACCAGGAAAGCAACCGTCACTTTGGCAAGATCTGTCTGGATATATGATCCGCCGGCCGCCTGCTGCTCAGTAGCCAAAAGACAACCTCTGCTGTCCTGCTTCGACACCCAAACGGCTGCAGCCTGCGTATAATGGCCAACCCTTTTGCCCTGCGGCAAAACATCCGGCGGGCAGCAGACTAACTGCCCGTCCCTGCCCGGCTGAGGACCAGCCCGGGCGCAGTATCCAGAGGTTGTGTGATCAATTCCCTTAAACGCTCGGTCCTTGATGCAGGTGC
>CAZMLX010000101.1:0-8206 GCA_964567275.1 uncultured Thiopseudomonas sp.
TTGCACCCCATGCAAGTGCGCTACCAAGCTGCGCTACGCCCCGACAGGCGGTTCCGTTGGTTGTGGAACGGGGCGCATTATAGAGAGCTTTTTTGAAAAAGGGAAGCCCTGCTGAGGTTTGCCGCTAGTCTTATTTTTTCAACCACTTACCGTTGACCATGATGTAGTGGCCGGATACGGTTTTTTCGATGGTTTTTTTGCCGGCCATAGTCTCCACATCGGCCAGTTGCAGGTTGTTGTTGCGGGCAAGGTTCTGGTATTCGGCCTTGCGGGCGGCGTTGATCAGCCGGGCGATTTCATCGGCATTGCCCTGGTTGTTGATCACGCCCAGGTAGCCGTCGGGGCGTTCGCCCAGTTGACCGGTGTTTTTGGCTTGGGCAAGGCCCTGCATGGCGCTGTTGAGGTCCAGTGCCCAGGCCGGGGTTGCTGACAGGCAGGCGCCCAGTGCACAGGTGGCAATAAAAGTACGCAATGACATGGCTGATTCCTTAAAACAGGCCGCTGGATTCGTCGAACAGGTTGTCCAGGGCCTTGTCGACCTTGATGTAGATTTCGTGTTCGATCTTGACGTTCAGGTTGATGTTGATCGGCTCGTTGGGCATGGCGACCTGTACGGTTGGGGTGCAGGCGCTAGCCAGCAGGGCCGCACTGGCCAGCAGCAAGGCTGGGACGCTGTGTCTGTGCATGATCCGTTTCCTTATCGGTTTTGCAGGCGTTGGCGAATCCGTTGCTGGATGGTTTCGCTGACATGATTGCTCAACTGGATGCTGCCAAGCAAGGCTGGCAGGTCTTCCTCAATGTTGAGATTGAGGTGGATGGGCCGGCCGTTTTCTACGGCCGGGTTTTTGCCTTCCAGTCTTACATTGAGTAGCAGCTGGCCCGAAGGTTCATAGTCCAGGCGGGTGCTGAGCAGGTTAAAGTGAAAATCGTCCAGTGCCTCGGCGACGATTTGCATGCCGGGATTGCTTTTGCCCAGTGAGCGGATTTGGTCGGACTGGAAACGCAGAATGCCGGGCTGGCGGGCCTGTAGCTGGCCCTGTTCGACAAAAACGCCCTGGCTGCCAATACGTAGCGGGATGATGCCGTCCAGAGTGGCCTGGCCGTCCAGCCCTTCGGTGGGGTAAAGGGTCAGGGCTTCTTGTAGTTGAATGCCCTGCAGGGTCAGCGGGATGGCGGGGTTGTCAGCCATTCGCAGCTGCTGGGCGGGCAGGGCGAACTGTCCGCCCAGCAGTTCGCCGCCGAGCTGTTGCCAGCTGAGGCGGCCGTTTTCCAGGTCGTCGGGCCGGCCCTGATAAGCAAGGGTTTGCAGGTTTAGATCTGTCAGCGGAATGCCGGGATCGAGGCTGTCGATGGTCAGGCGGCTGATATCAAGGCGCAGCTGGTCCGCTTGCAGGCGGGCGCTGCCTTGCAGGTTCATCTGTTTGAATTCGCTGCGGTCAAAAATGCCGGATACGCCGCTGGCGTTGAACTGGCTCTGGAACAGCAGTGGTTGGCCGGCGTTTTGGCTGAGGGTTGCGGTAGCGGTCAGGCGGCCGCTGTCCAGTTCGAGCAGGGCGGGCCAGTCCTTCAGGCTTTGTTGCAGGGCATTGCCACCACGCAGGTAAAGGTCGGCCAGCTGGATGTTGCCGCTGAGCTGCTGGTGTTGCCAGCGCCACTGGCTGTCGGCTTGCAGGCCGTAACTGCTTTTGATGTGGGCGCTGGCCTGCAGGCCGGCCTCGCCAAGGTCCAGTTCGCCTTGCACTGTCCATTGTTGGGGCTTTAACAGCTCGTGTTGCAGATTGCTGGTGCTGGCCTGGTAGCGGGTGTGCAGGGTCAGGGTTGGCGGATTGTCGGCGTGGTTGGCTTGCAGGGTCAGGCGGGTCAGTTCGAGTGCTGGTTGGTGCAGCAGGCTGTCGGCATCCAGCCGCAGCTGGCTGGCGCTGATCCGGGCAGGGGCCAGCAGATTCAGACGGGTTTGCTGGCGGTTGCTGTCGAGCTGGAAGTCGGCACTGACTGCCAGTTGCCGGGCTTGCAGGTCGTCCAGCTCCAGCCGGGGCAGTTGTAGCTCAAGGCGGGCGTGGTCCAGACGCAACGAGGGTTCGGGCTGGTCATACAGGCTGAGCACCCCTTGCAGGGCGAGCAGGTTGTTGTCCGGGCTGCGCAGTTGCAGGTCCAGCACCTGTATGGCGGTATTGAGCGTTTCTTCGTCGGCTGGTTTGTGGCTGCGGGTGACGAATTGCAGGCGTTTGGGCAGGTCGTCCGGCGACAGGCCGGGCAGCAGGGGCAATTGCCCGGGTTCCAGCCAGGCGTCCAGCTCAAGTTGCGTTGGCAGCCAGAGCGGAGTATCCGTGTCGCCCGCCAGCATGAGCCGGCCTTCGGCGGTGAGCAGACCGGTCAGCTCAATACGGGCCTGATCCAGTTGCAGTTGCCGGGGCAGGCTGTTGGCCAGCCAGGCAGGAGGCTGGAACGATCCGGTGGCGGATTCGTCTTGCGTTTGCCAGGGCATGGAAACGTGCAGCTCGGCCAGCTGTAACTGTTGCAGGGGGCGGCGCAGTTGCCATTGCCAGCTCAGGCGCAACTGGCGGGCCTGCAACTGCCAGTCCGGGTGTCGCAGCTCAAGCCGCTCCAGCTGCAGGCTACGGGCTTGCCAGCGGGGTGCTTCCAGGTGTAGCTGGATGTCGAACGGCTTCAGGGCGTAAGGCAGTAACTGGGGGAGCCAGAGCAGTAACGCCAGCAGCAGACCGGTAATAAACAGTGGCAGAGCCAGTAGCGCCGTCAGTAAACGGAGCAGCCGGATGGCGGGTGCTGACTGACAGGCTGGCATGGTGCAATCCCCGGGTTGGGTGGTCAGGTGCGCCGGTCAAACAGGCGCCGGGTGTTGAATGCGCTGGTCGAGCAGCGCTGGCCTTGTCATTCAAACAGAGATTTGTGCGCAAAATCAAACCATGGGCTATGACCCGGCCACGGCTGGCCTGGGCGGGGCGGACAGCGTCGGCTGTTGAGGTCGATGGTAAAAGGCGTTGATGCGGCAAAATCAAAGCTGAAAAAAAAGCTGCATGCAGGTAATCTTGGCGCAATTTTGAAGTGGCCTGCCTGCCGGTGGGCATGGAGAGCAGTCAGTGTTTAGTGAGTCAGTGGTTTACGGATGCATCCGTGACTGGCCGGTGCGCGATGCCGGAGAACAGCTGGAACGGGTTGAGCATAACCGGCAAGTGCTGGCGGCGCTGCCGGCAGCGGAGGTCTGGTCGCTGCTGTCCCGTGACATGTTTTCCTGCATGGCGCCGGTTGACCAGCTGGCGCCGACCAGCCAGGTGATTCACTTTGCCGCCAGTTACCGCTCGGTCGAGTACGAGTGGGATGCCTGGGTCCGCCAGTTTGAGGCGCTGCTCAAGCGGCTGTACTGGTCGACCACGGTGGTGCACCTGGAAACTGAAAGCAATGGCGCACACCGTTTTAGCTGGCAGTCGGAATCCTTTGGGCTGCAAAGCTTGCAGGAACAGTTGCAGCTGCGCTGTACCTGGGAACGTGAAGGGATGCTGACGCTGTGAAGACGGAAACCACCCATGCGTGATGTCAAACTGGAACCGAGCTGGAAGCAGGCCTTGCAGGACGAGTTTGCCGAGCCCTATATGCGGGAATTGTCCGACTTCTTGCGGGCGCAGCTGGCGCAGGGCAAGGTGCTGTACCCGCCGCCGGGCCGCATGTTCAATGCGCTGGAACTGACCCCCTTGCCGCAGGTGCGGGTGGTGATTCTGGGTCAGGACCCGTATCACGGTCCGGGGCAGGCCCATGGCTTGAGTTTTTCGGTGCTGCCGGATGTTCCGCCGCCACCGACCCTGCAAAATATTTTCAAAGAGCTGCAGCGTGACCTGAACCTGCCGCTGCCGTCGCACGGTTTTCTGGAGAGCTGGGCCCGGCAGGGGGTGTTGCTGCTCAATACCGCCCTGACGGTGGAAGCAGGGCAGGCCGGCTCCCATGCCAAAACCGGCTGGCACCGTTTTACCGACCGCATTATCGAAGTCATCAATGAGCGCTGCGAGCATGTGGTGTTTATGCTGTGGGGCGCCCATGCCCGCAGCAAGGCCGCCTTGCTGGACCCGAAAAAACATCTGATCCTGACCTCGGCGCATCCGTCGCCCTTGTCGGCCTACCGGGGATTTCTGGGGTGTGGCCATTTCAGCCGCTGCAACCAGTTTTTGCAGCAGGTCGGGCATGCGCCCATTGACTGGCGATTACCGCCGGTGTGATTTCGCCCGGCTGCAATCCGTTTTGCCGTCACGCTATGCTTATGCCAAACCCGTTCGTCTTGCTCATGGCGTCGCCGCAGGTGCGCCGGTATCATAGGCCCATTTTTTAACGAGACATGCGAGCCATCATGCAGTATCCGACCCTGGCCGAGTGCATCGGCAACACCCCCCTGATCCGCCTGCAACGACTGGGTTGCGACACCGGCAACACTTTGCTGGTCAAACTGGAAGGCAATAACCCGGCCGGTTCGGTCAAGGACCGGCCGGCCTTCGCCATGATCGAGCGGGCCGAGCGCAGCGGCCTGATCCGTCCCGGTGACACGCTGATTGAAGCGACTTCCGGCAATACCGGCATTGCGCTGGCGATGGCGGCGGCAATCAAGGGTTACCGCATGATTCTGATTATGCCGGCCACTTCCACTGCCGAGCGCAAGGCGGCGATGACCGCCTACGGTGCCGAGCTGATCCTGTCCGAGACCATGGAAGATGCCCGCGACATGGCGCTGGCGCTGGAAGCCGACGGCCAGGGCCGGGTGCTCAACCAGTTTTCCAACCCCGACAACCCCTGTGCCCATTACGAGGGCACCGGCCCGGAAATCTGGCAGCAGACCGGCGGGCGCATTACCCACTTCATCAGTGCGATGGGTACCACCGGCACCATCATGGGGGTGTCCCGTTATCTGAAAGAACAGAACCCCGAGGTACAGATTGTCGGCCTGCAACCGGACGAACAGGCCAGCATTCCCGGTATCCGTCGCTGGCCTGAAGCCTATTTGCCGGAAATTTTTGAAGCCAGCCGGGTCGACCGCATCATTGATATGGGCCAGCAGGAAGCCGAAGACTGCATGCGCAGCCTCGCCCGTGAAGAAGGCATTTTTTGCGGTGTCTCGTCCGGTGGCGCCGTGGCCGGCATGTTGCGGCTGGCGCAGGACGTGGAAAACGCCACGCTGGTGGCCATCATCTGTGACCGGGGTGACCGCTACCTGTCCAGCGGCGTATTTGACGGAAGCGCCCGGTGAGCCGCAAACCGGCCAGCGGGCTGCGCTTTCAGCCTGCCGGCGGCCAGCAGACAAAAGGTCCGGTCGCCGGGCAAAAACAACAGCTGCTGATTGAGCGGCTGGCCCATGACGGCCGGGGCATTGCCTTCGCCGGGGGGCGCAGCTGGTTTGTCAGCGGTGCCTTGCCCGGCGAGCGGGTCAGGGCACGGGTGCTGGCGGCCCGCAGCAAAGTTGTAGATGCCATTGCCGAACGTATCGAACAGCCGGCCGCCGACCGGATCGAACCCTTTTGCCCGCATGCCGGCCAGTGTGGCGGTTGCACCCTCCAGCACATGCCGCTGGCCAGTCAGCGCACCTTCAAGCAGGACTATCTGGCCGACCAGTTGCAGCGCGCCGGTGTTGAAGTGCAGCACTGGGATGCACCCCTGACCGGGCCGGACCGGGGCTATCGCCGTCGCACCCGGCTGGCAGTCCGGGTTGGCAAGGATGGCGGCGTGCAGCTGGGTTACCGTGCCCTGGCCTCGCAACAGATTGTGGATATTGCGCAGTGCCCGGTGCTGGTTGAAGACTTGCAACACCTGCTCCAGCCGCTGGCAGCGCTGGTGCGTGACGGGTTGCGGCAACCCCGGGCGATTGGTCATCTGGAACTGTTCAGCGGCACCGCCACCGCCTTGCTGGTGCGGCTGACCCAGTCGCTCAGTGCTGACGAACAACAGCGCTGGCGCAGTTTTGCCGACCAGCACCAGGTACAGCTGTGGTGGCAGGCCGAAGACGAGGCGGTCGCCGACCTGCCGCAAGTGCCGCTGGGCTACCGGCTGGACACACAGCAACTGGTACTGGACTGCCGCCCGGGCGACTTTGTGCAAGTCAATGCCGGCATTAACCAGCAGATGATCGGGCGGGCGCTGGACTGGCTTGAACTGCAGCCGGAGGACCGGGTGCTGGACCTGTTTTGCGGGCTGGGCAATTTCAGCCTGCCCATGGCGCAGCGGGCGGCCAGCGTGGTGGGCGTCGAAGGCGTCCAGGCCATGGCTGAACGGGCGCAGGCCAGCGCCGGGCGGCAAGGCCTGAGCGGCTTGCACTTTTACGCTGCCGACCTGTCTCAGCCACTGCAGACCAACGCATGGGCACGGCAGCCGTTTGACAAAATCCTGCTGGACCCGCCGCGCGAAGGCGCATTCCAGGTGGTGGAACAACTGGGCCGGCTGGGTGCCAAACGGCTGGTTTATGTGTCCTGCAACCCGGCAACACTGGCGCGTGACGCCGCTGTGCTGACCGGGCAGGGGTATCGCCTGGAGCGGGCCTGCACCCTGGACATGTTCAGTCATACCGGCCATGTCGAAGCCATGGCATTATTTGTACAGCACAGAGCCCAACACTAAGGACGCATCATGGTTCAAGTCAGAACACAGCACCCCCTCAACGCCGATGGCAGCATTGATCTGGCGCTCTGGGTCGGGCACCTGCACGAGCTGGATAACAGCCTTGATGCCGGACGGCTGCTGCTGGCCTGCGAGTTTGTCCGTGATGCCGAGCGCAACCATCGCGACACGCAAAACCCCTGGGAATACGGCGGCTCCTGCCTGCAGGTAGGGCTGGAAACCGCCCAGATTCTGGTTGACCTCAAACTGGACGAAGAAACCCTGCTGGCGGCCATTCTGTACCGGGTGGTACGCGAGCGCAAAGCCACGCAGGCAGACATCGAACAGACGTTTGGTGCCACCGTGGCCAAGCTGATCGACGGCGTGCTGCGCATGGCCGCCATCAGTGCCAGTCTGAACCCGCGCGACTCGGTGGTGCTCAATGCCCAGACCCAGGTCGAAAACCTGCGCAAAATGCTGGTGGCCATGGTCGATGACGTGCGGGTGGCGCTGATCAAGCTGGCCGAGCGTACTTGCGCCATCCGGGCGGTGAAAAACGCACCCGACGACAAGCGCCTGCGGGTGGCCCGCGAAGTGTTCGAAATTTATGCACCACTGGCGCACCGGCTGGGCATCGGCCATATCAAGTGGGAGCTGGAAGACCTGTCGTTCCGTTATCTGGAACCTGAGCAATACATGCATATTGCCGGTTTGTTGCATGAAAAGCGGCTCGATCGGCAGCGTTTTATTGACGAAGTGATGCAGCAGCTGGACGCTGAAATTGGTGCGGCCGGCGTTGATGCCCAGATCACCGGACGGGTAAAACACATTTACTCGATCTGGCGCAAAATGCAGAAAAAAAATCTGGCCTTCAGCGAGATCTATGATGTGCGTGCGGTGCGCATCCTGGTACCTGAAGTACGCGACTGCTATACGGCGCTGGGCATTGTGCATACCCGCTGGAAACACATTGCCCAGGAGTTTGACGACTACATCGCCAACCCCAAGGAAAACGGTTACCGCTCGCTGCATACCGCCGTGGTCGGGCCGGAAGGCAAGGTGCTGGAGGTACAAATCCGTACCCACGACATGCACGAAGAAGCCGAGCTGGGGGTCTGTGCCCACTGGCGTTACAAGGGCACCGACCTGGACAGCCGTTCCGACCATTACGAAGAAAAAATTGCCTGGCTGCGTCAGGTGCTGGAGTGGCACGAAGAGCTGGGCGACATGGGTGGCCTGGTGGAGGAGCTGCGGGTCGACTTTGAGCCGGACCGGGTTTATGTATTCACTCCGGAAGGTCACGCCATTGATTTGCCCAAGGGCGCAACACCGCTGGATTTTGCCTATCGGGTCCACACCGAGGTGGGACACAACTGTCGGGGTGCCAAGGTCCACGGCCGCATTGTGCCACTGACCTACCATTTGCAAACCGGCGATCAGGTTGAAGTCATTACCAGCAAAAATGGCTCGCCCAGCCGTGACTGGCTCAATATGGCCAAAAGCGGCTCCGCCCGCACCAAGATAAAACAGTGGTTCAAAAAAGAGCGCCGGGAGGAAAATATCACCACCGGCCGGGATATGTTTGAAGCCGAGGTGCGCTCCCAGGGTCTTTCCATGGCGG
>CAZMLX010000102.1:0-1788 GCA_964567275.1 uncultured Thiopseudomonas sp.
CCAATGAAGACAACAGCTTGTTTCCCAAACAGTTCGTTAATGTGCGTTTGCAGCTGGCCGTGCATGAAGGGGTGTTGAAGGTACCCAACGATGCCATCCAGTTTGGCAATCAGGGCCGCTTTGTCTGGGTGATTGATGCCGAGAACAAGGTGCAGCAGCAGCTGGTGCAGCCCGGGCAGGGCGATGCCGAGTTTACATTGGTGGATGAAGGCTTGCAGGCTGGGCAGCGGGTGGTGGTGGAGGGTGTTGACCGGCTTAAAAATGGCGGCAAGGTAGAAATCATTACGCTGGATGGCCAGCTAGTGCAGCCGGCAGACCAGCCGGCTGCGGGGCCGTCAGCACCGCAGCGCCGTCCCGATGGCCAGCGGCCACAGAACTAAGCCATGAATTTTTCCCGCATTTTTATTCTGCGCCCCGTTGCCACCACCTTGCTGATGGTGGCGGTGTTTTTGCTGGGTATTCTGGCTTACCGGTTGCTGCCGGTGGCGGCGCTGCCGCAGGTGGATTATCCGACCATCCGGGTGATGACGCTCTATCCGGGTGCCAGCCCGCAGGTGATGAACAGCGCAGTTACTGCACCGCTGGAGCGCCAGTTCGGCCAGATGCCGGGACTGGAACAGATGTCCTCGTCCAGCTCGGGTGGGGCATCGGTGATCAGCCTGCGTTTCAGTCTGGATGTGGAGCTGGATGTGGCCGAGCAGGAAGTGCAGGCGGCCATCAACGCCGCCACCAACCTGCTGCCCAACGATTTACCGGCACCGCCGGTGTATAACAAGGTCAACCCCGCTGACAGCCCGATTTTGACGCTGGCAATTACCTCCAGCAGCATTCCGCTACCGCAAGTCAATGACCTAGTTGATACCCGCATGGCGCAGAAAATTGCGCAGATTAACGGGGTGGGGCTGGTTAGCCTCGGTGGTGGCCAGCGGCCAGCGGTGCGTATCCGTGCCAACCCGCAGGCACTGGCGGCCAGCGGCCTGACGCTGGCCGAAGTGCGCAGCCTGATTACCCGTGCCAACGTCAACCAGCCCAAGGGCAGCATTGACGGGCCGTCCCGCATTACCCAGCTCGATGCCAACGACCAGCTGCGCAGCGCCGAAGACTATGCGCAGCTGATTCTCAAACACGAAGATGGCCGCACGCTGCGGCTGGCCGATATTGCCGAGATTATCGAAGGTGCGGAAAACGAGCGTTTGGCCGCCTGGGCCGACCGCCAGCAAGCGGTATTGCTGAATATCCAGCGTCAGCCGGGTGCCAACGTGATTGAAGTGGTGGAACGCATTGATGCGCTGCTGCCGTCGATTATTGCCAGCATGCCCGCCGGTGTCGAAGTGCAGGTACTGACCGACCGCACCCAGACCATTCGTGCCGCCATTAAAGATGTGCAGTTCGAGCTGGTGTTGGCGGTGCTGCTGGTGGTGCTGGTGACCTTTCTGTTTTTGAAGAAACTCAGCGCCACGTTGATTCCGTCCATTGTGGTGCCGCTGTCGCTGATTGGTACTTTTGGCATCATGTATCTGGCCGGTTTTTCGCTGAACAACCTGACGCTGATGGCTCTGACCATTGCCACAGGCTTTGTGGTGGACGATGCCATTGTCATGCTGGAAAACATCGCCCGGCACATGGAGGAGGGCGAAACGCCGCTCAATGCCGCCCTCAAGGGGGCCAAACAGATCACCTTTACCCTGATTTCGCTGACTTTCTCGCTGATTGCGGTGCTGATTCCGCTGCTGTTTATGCAGGATGTGGTCGGGCGGCTGTTTCGCGAGTTTGCCATTACCCTGTCGG
>CAZMLX010000102.1:1831-8203 GCA_964567275.1 uncultured Thiopseudomonas sp.
CGCCAATGATGTGCGCCAAACTGCTCAAGCCGGGTCAGCAAGGTGAAGAAAAAAGCGACTGGCTAACCAGCATTATTAGCGGTTATGGCAAAAGTCTGGGCTGGGTGCTGCGCCATCAGGGGCTGACCTTGCTGGTGGCGGTGGCCACCTTTGTACTGACTGCTCTGCTGTGGGTGGCGGTGCCCAAGGGCTTTTTCCCCGAGCAGGACACCGGCGTCATCCAGGGCATTTCCGAAGCGCCGCAAAGCATCTCCTTTGCCGCCATGAGCGAGCGCCAGCAGCGGCTGACCGAAGTGCTGCTGGCGGATGAGGCAGTGCAAAGCGTATCCACCCAAATCGGCGTCGATGGCAGCAACCCCACCCTGAACAGTGGCCGGATGCTGATCAACCTCAAGCCCTTTGCCGAGCGTGACGTATCGGCGGCGCAGGTGATTGAGCGTTTGCGGCCCCAGCTAGACCAAGTGCTGGGCATCCAGCTATTCTTGCAGCCGGTGCAGGATCTGAGCATCGAGGACCGGGTCAGCCGCACCCAATTCCAGTTCAGTCTGGAGTCTGCCGACCCGCAATTGCTGGAACGCTGGGCACCACAGCTGGTGGCGCACTTGCAGCAACTGCCGCAGTTGCGTGATGTCGCCAGTGACCAGCAGGCCGAGGGCTTGCAGTATTTCCTCGACATCGACCGTGATCTGGCCGGGCGGCTGGGCATCAGCGTCAGCACCATCACCGATGCGCTCTACGATGCCTTTGGCCAGCGCCAGATTTCTACCATTTTCACCCAGACCAGCCAGTACCGAGTGGTGCTGGAATCGCTGTCCAGCCGTGACGACGCACAGATGCGCTTGCAGGATGTCCACGTGCGTGGCAGCAGCGGCGAGGCGGTGCGGCTGGCCACGCTGGTGCGACTGGAAGAAAAGGCCGCCCCGCTGCTGATCAACCATATTGGCCAGTTCCCCGCCATTAGTGTGTCGTTCAACCTGAGTCCGGGCGTGTCACTGGGGCAGGCGGTAGCGGCGATTGAGCAGGCGCAGCAGGATCTGGCCATGCCCGAGGCCATCCAGAGCCAGTTCCAGGGGGCGGCAGCGGCATTTCGCAGCTCGCTGTCCAGCACGCTCTGGCTGATTCTGGCGGCGGTGATCACCATGTATCTGGTGCTGGGCGTGCTCTATGAGAGCTTTATTCACCCGGTCACCATTTTGTCCACGCTGCCGTCGGCGGCGATTGGTGCACTGCTGGCACTGCTGCTGACCGGCAACGACCTGAGCATGATTGCGGTGATCGGCATTATTTTGCTGATCGGCATCGTCAAGAAAAACGCCATCATGATGATCGACTTTGCGCTGGAGGCCGAGCGTCATCAGGGCATGTCGCCCGAGCAGGCGATTTATCAGGCGGCGATGCTGCGTTTCCGGCCGATTCTGATGACCACACTGGCGGCGCTGTTTGCCGCTATTCCGCTGATGCTGGCCACCGGCTCCGGTGCCGAGCTGCGTCAGCCGCTGGGGCTGGTGATGGTTGGCGGGCTGCTGCTCAGCCAGTTGCTGACCCTATACACCACTCCAGTGATTTACCTGTTCTTTGACCGCATTTTGCCGGCCAGCAACCAACTGCAACACGCAGCGCAGGACGAGCCGGCATGAACCTGTCCGCCCCCTTTATCCGCCGCCCGGTCGCCACGACGCTGCTGAGCGTGGCGATTGTGCTGCTGGGTATTTTGGGCTTTCGCCTGTTGCCGGTAGCGCCGTTGCCCGACATGGATTTTCCGGTGATTACCGTGCAGGCCAGCCTGCCGGGTGCCAGCCCGCAGGTGATGGCGGCGACAGTCGCCACACCGCTGGAGCGGGCGCTGGGTGGTATTGCCGGGGTGAGCCAGATGAGCAGCCGCAGCTCGCAAGGCAGCACCCGCATCATGGTGCAGTTCGAGCTGGACCGGGACATCAACGCCGCTGCCCGCGAGGTGCAGGCCGCCATCAATGCGGCCCGCGAGCTGCTGCCCAGCGGCATGCGCAGCATGCCCACTTACCGCAAGGTCAACCCCACCCAGTCGCCGATCATGGTGCTGGCGCTGACCAGCGACGTGGTCAGCCGTGGCGAGCTGTACGATCTGGCCGAGTCCATTGTCGGCCAGAAACTGCTGCAAGTGCAGGGCGTGGGTGATGTACAGATTGGTGGTGCCTCGCTGCCGGCGGTGCGGGTCGAGCTGGAACCACGCCTGCTGGAACACTACAGCGTGGCGCTGGATGATGTGCGCCAGACCATCGCCAGCGCCAACCAGCAGCGCCCCAAGGGGCAGCTGGAGCAGGGCAACCGTCACTGGCAGATTCAGGCCAACGACCAGCTGTATCAGGCCAGTGACTATGCCTCGCTGATTATCCGTGAAAAAGACGGCGCCATTTTGCGGCTGAGTGACGTGGCCAGGGTGTCGGACGATGTGGAGAACCGCTACAACAGCGGCTTTTTCAACGACCAGAGCGCCGTGCTGCTGGTGATCAACCGTCAGGCCAATGCCAACATTATCGAAACCATTGCCAGCATCAAACAGGAAATTCCCGGCTTAAAGGCGGTGCTGCCGGCCGCCACCGAGCTGTCGGTAGCCATGGACCGCTCGCCGGTGATTACCGCCACCCTGCGAGAGGCCGAGCGCTCGCTGCTGATTGCCACCGCACTGGTCATTCTGGTGGTGCTGCTGTTTCTGGGGCACTGGCGGGCGGCGGTGATTCCGGCCTTTGCCGTGCCGGTGTCGCTGATTGGCAGCTTTGCCGCCATGTACCTGATGGGCTTTTCCCTTAACAACATGTCGCTGATGGCGCTGATTATCGCCACCGGGCTGGTGGTAGACGATGCCATTGTAGTGCTGGAAAACATCGCCCGTCATATTCGCCTTGGCCTCAAACCGATGCAGGCGGCGCTGGTGGGTGCCAAAGAGGTGGGCTTTACCCTGCTGTCGATGAACCTGTCGCTGGTGGTGGTGTTTGTGTCCATCCTGTTTATGGGCGGCATTGTCGAGCGGCTGTTCCGGGAGTTCTCCATTACCCTCACCGTAGCCATTGTGATATCGCTGCTGGTGTCGATCACGCTGACGCCGATGATGTGCGCCCGCTGGCTGCGCAGCGAAGACGAACAGCCGGCTCCCCGGTTGCTGCAGCGCTGGGGCGGCCGCCTGCTCAATGGCTATCGGCGCAGCCTGGCCTGGACGCTCAATTACCAGCGGCTGATGTTGCTGGGCCTGCTGCTGACCATCGGTGCCAGCGTCTGGCTGTTTGTTGCCGTGCCAAAAACCTTTATGCCCCAGCAGGATACCGGCCAGTTGCGGGGCATGATCCGTGGCGACGATGGCCTGTCCTACCACACCATGTGGCCCAAAATGGAGCAGTACCGCCAGGCACTGCTCAAAGACAAGGACGTGCAAAGCGTGGCCGGCTTTATCAGCGGTGGCAGCAACGCCTTTTTGATTGTGCGCCTGAATCCGGTAGCCGAACGTGAAGGCGCACAAGACGTGGTCAACCGCCTGCGCAAGGAAATCCCGAAAATTCCCGGCTCGCGGCTGTTCCTGATGCCCGAGCAGGACCTGTGGATGGGCGGCCGTGAAGGCGGCAACACCCAGCACGAATATGTACTGCTGGCCAGCGAGCTGGATGATTTGCGCGAATGGCAGCCCAGGGTGCGGGACGCCCTGCGGGCCCTGCCGGAACTGACCGATATTGACGGCCGTGAAGGGCGGGGCGCCCAGCAACTGACCTTGCAGGTGGACCGGGCCCAGGCGGCCCGGCTGGGCGTGGACATGGCGATGGTCACTGCGCTGCTCAACAACGCCTTTAGCCAGCGCCAGGTATCCACCATTTACGAAACCCTCAACCAGTACAGCGTGGTGCTGGAAGTGGCGCCCGAGCATGTCGGCTCGCCCAGGGTGCTGGAGCAAATCCAGGTGATCGGCAATGACGGCCAGCTGATTCCGCTGTCGGCCTTTACCCGCTGGGACTACAGCCTGCAAAACGACAGCGTGCAGCACGACGGCCAGTTTGCGGTGGAAAGCATCGGCTTTGCGCTGGCCGAAGGCGTCAGTATGGATCAGGCCACCGCTGCCATCGAATACGCCATGGCCCGCATCGCCTTGCCCACCGAAGTGCAGGGCAAACTGGGCGGCACCGCCGGCTTCTTCAACCAGAGCCAGGGCAGCCAGGGCATGATGCTGCTGGTAGCGATTGCCATTGTCTATCTGGTGCTGGGCGTACTCTATGAGAGCTATGTACACCCGCTGACCATCCTGTCCACACTGCCATCGGCCGGTGTGGGTGCACTGCTGGCCATCAAACTGACCGGCGGCCAGTTCAGCCTGATCTCGCTGCTGGGGCTGTTTTTGCTGATCGGCATCGTCAAGAAAAACGCCATCCTGATGATCGACTTTGCCCTGCACCTGCAACGGGATGAAGGCAAGGCACCCCGCCAGGCCATTGCCGAAGCCGCCGTGCAGCGCTTTCGCCCCATCATGATGACCACCATGGCCGCCATCCTGGGCGCATTGCCGCTGCTGATCGGCGGGGCCGAAGGCAGCGAAACACGCCAACCGCTGGGCCTGGCCATTGTTGGCGGACTGCTGCTCAGCCAGCTGCTGACCCTGTACAGCACCCCGGCGGTGTACCTGTTCTTCGACCGGCTGGAAAAGCGCTTGGTGCGTAGCCGGCGCAAAGACCAGCAGGCCGCGCTTTAGCGGTCTGCCTGCTGTCATTGGCAGGCTAGCTTGTCAACAGCTAAAACTGTTTTTTTTCAGTGGGGTACAGCGACGGTGGATCTCTTTAGACTGCACGCAATAAGGATTAAATGCCTTTAAAAACAATTAGTTATGTGTTATGCCACATCATCCAGGTGTTTAATAAGCTCATCCATGCTGTCATAACTGGTATAGCGCCCGGTTTCCATATCATCAATCCCCACCTGCACCGCGGCGCGTAGCGCCTCCAGTTTGGCGGCATATTTAGCACGGCGCTCTTCAACCAGGCGCAGTACTTCGCTGGCGTTTTGGTATTCACCACTGCTTACCAGCTGTTCAATGAAAGCAGCCTGACGCTCGGTGATAACAACATTGCGTGTCGGCATGGCTACGGCTCCTGTTTATGGCTCTGGGTGTGCATTGGCAGTTTATGCCAATGGCCGGGCTTGAACAGCCGTCATCATCCTGTAACAGGCGTGGCATGCGGCTTACGGCGAACCGCTTGGTGCACTCAGGGACAGTAACCGTTGCGTTGAAGCGCATTAATGCGCCAACAAACTCAGCAGCTCTTCGGCACTTTCCGGCTTGGGTGCGCTGCGGGTGCTGTCGAACAGTGCGTCGGCCAGTGCCTGCTTTTGCTCCTGCATCTGCTGGATACGCTCTTCCACGGTGCCGCTGGCGACCAGTTTGTACACAAACACCGGTTTGTCCTGGCCAATACGGTGGGCACGGTCGGTGGCCTGGTTTTCTACCGCCGGGTTCCACCAGGGGTCCAGGTGAATCACGGTATCGGCACGGGTCAGGTTAAGGCCCGAACCACCGGCTTTCAGGCTGATCAGAAACACCGGGGTGTCGCCCAGCTGGAAGGCGTCGATGGCTTCCTGGCGTTTGCGGGTAGCGCCGGTCAGTTTGCTGTAGCCAAAGTTCTGTTTTTTCAGTACTTCTTCCACCAATCCCAAAGCCTGGGTGAACTGGGAAAAGATCAGCACGCGGCGGCCTTCTTCCAGCATGGCCGGCAGGGTGTCGGCCAGCCAGCCGAGCTTGGCGCTTTCGTGGATGTTTTTGGCCTGGGCCAGTTTGACCAGCTGTGGAGCGATGCAGGCCTGGCGCAGTTTGAGCAGGGCATCCAGAAACTCGATACGGCTTTTGGCCAGCCCTTGTTTGTCGATCAGCTCGCGAATGTGCTTTTCCATGCTCAGACGTACGCTTTCATAGAGTGCGGCCTGTTTGCTGCCCAGCTCCACATACTGGGTGATCAGGGTTTTCTCTGGCAGTTCGGCGGCCACTTGTTGCTTGGTGCGGCGCAGTACAAAGGGGGCAATTTTGCGTGCCAGTTCCTGGCGGGCTTGTGCGTCGCCATTGCGCTCAATGGGGTTGCGCAGGGTGCTGTTGAAGAAACTCTGACCGTATAGCAGGCCGGGCAGGGCAAAATCCAGCAGTGACCACAGCTCGCCCAGATGGTTTTCCAGTGGTGTGCCGGACAGGCACAGGCGCATGCCGGCATTCAGTTGGCGGGCGCTGCTGGCGGTTTTGGTGTTGGGGTTCTTGATAGCCTGGGCTTCGTCCAGCACGGCCAGCGCATAGGTTTGCTGCCGGTGAAATTCGCCATCCAGATGCAGCAGGGCGTAGCTGGTCAGGATAATATCGGCCTGTTCCAGCAGGGTTTT
>CAZMLX010000103.1:0-8159 GCA_964567275.1 uncultured Thiopseudomonas sp.
GGTCTGTCTCACTCTCATGCAAAGGTAAGATCAACCATTTAATCCGCTTACCCAAAATATCCGGATGTTTGTTGAGGCCTGGCAGCAGTTGAAAGTGCAGCAACCGCTGCCGGATCTGGTGCTGGTAGGGGAGGTCGATGATTTTCCCGCACTGGCCAACGTCAAAGGTATGCACTGGCTGTCCGGCCTGACCGACGCCCAGCTGGCAAGCCTGTACCGGCAGGCGCAATGTTTGTGGCAGCCTTCCTATGCGGAAGGTTTTGGTATGCCGGTGGTGGAAGCGCTAAGTGTCGGTACGCCGGTAGCGCTGGCAAGCGGGTCGGCGCTGGACGAAGTGGCACCGTCGGCCCTGCCCAGGTTTTCTCCTTTTGATGCGGCCGGACTGCAATCCTGTATGCGCCGCCTGGCGCAGGACCCCTTGCCCCGTAATCAGCACGTCTATGCTGACTGGAGCCGGCGTTATGGTATGGATGCCTATGCTGCAAGGGTGCGGGCACTGGTACAGGAGCTGTTTCCGTCATGCAGCGTTTAGGTGTCTGGTTGGCGGTGATGCTGGCCTTGTTGTTGGGCAGTCTGGCGTTGATGGTTAGTCCCGGCAAATGGTGGCTGCTGTGTGGTGCTTCGGTCATGGCTGTGCTGATTCTGTTGCAGCCACTGCGGGGCTTGTTGCTGTTTGCTTTCTGTGCAGCCTTTATTCCCTACACCACCGTTAATCTCGGGGTTCGTACTACTGTGAGCGAAGCCTTGCTGCTGCTGACCTGGATGGGGGTGGCATGGCAAATGTTTACCGGCTATCTACAGCGGAGCGGAACCTGGCTTCCGGCAGAGCGCAGCATGGCGTGGCTAATGCTGTACAGCCTGGTGCCTTTGCTGGCCGGACTGGTGTTGATCAGCGCACAGGGCAGTGCGCTTTCGAACTGGGTACGTTGGCTGTTGAACATGTCGGTGTTTTTTTTGGTACCCCTGCTGTTGACGGATGAACGCCGGCGCGAGCGGATGGTACAGGTCTTTTTGGTTGGCAGCTTGGCGATGCTACTGCTGTCAGTGGGCTATTTTCTCAAGGATCGTAATGCAAACACCTTCATTCCGGTGCTGACCAGTCTGAAATATGCGCACCCGGAAGCGGTCCGGGATATTTTTTCGGCCAACTATACTCGAATGGCTTCACCCTGGGTGCATCCAAACCTGACCGGCGGCATTCTGGCTTTGACCATTCCGGTAGCCTTTATGTATGGCTGGACCCGTACTGGCTGGGCCAGGTCGCTGGGTATGTCGGTGGCTCTGCTCGGCTGTGCCGGACTGTTGTTCAGCATTTCCCGAGGCGCCATTGTGGCGCTGGTACTGGTGCTGCTCTGGCTGGCACACAAGCGGGTACCACTCAGTTTGAGGTTGATTATTTATGGGGGGGCGCTGGGCGCAGCCCTGGTTGCGTTTTATCCGCCGTTACAGGAGCGATTGTTAACCATGTTCCTGGCCAGCAATGCCAGTACCGAGATTCGTTTTGATGAGTACCGGCTGTTTCCGCAGGCGGTAGCAAGCTATCCGCTGGGTATCGGTTTTGCTGTCGATCCACCGGTGCCGGGCTCGGGGCTGCTGGGTATCTCCAATCTATGGCTGAACGTGATTTACAAGATTGGCATACCGGGGTTGTTCATTTTTACCCTGCTCACCCTGAACTGGTGGCGTGCGGTGCGACCTTTGGGGTCCGTGCCGGTTCTGAACCGTAATAATGCCCTTTGGCTGGGTGCGTTGACCGGTGTTTTGGCTGCGTTACTGACCGGCCTGTTTGACCACTATTACAGTTTTACCAACGTCATTATTGCCTTGTTCTGGCTGTTTGCAGCGCTGGCATTGCAGACGGCAACACCGGCTAATCGTCAGGGTGTCACTCTGGAGAAACAGATATGAAACACAGGATACGACTGGACTTCGATATCCGCAGTCAGCAGCAAGAGCATGCGCTACAGCTGGGTTGCAGCGATAAAGACCTGGAAGCGGCCATTGACTACATGCTGAGCAATGACTTGCTGTTTGAGGATAAGCCCGGTGAGTTCAGCTTGCTGTCCATTGATGTGGAAATCAGGATTGACCAGCCGCTGGTGCGCCGTTTGTTCGCTTTGTATCGGGATACGCTGCCGACCACGCTGGTGCCGCTGTATGGCAAAAACCTGCGCACTATCAAGGACCGCTGGCTGAGGGCATGGGAGCAGGCATACAACATTTTGATCAACAAGATACCCAGTCATAACCTGCGTCTCCTGTGGTTGCGTGCCGGTGGCGCCAAGATCGGCAAGGGATCTTCCGTGTGGCGCAATACTGAAGTTTTGGGTGTTGAAAACCTGGTGATCGGGGCTGACAGTGTGGTGGCCTGGCATTGTTTGCTGGATGCCCGGGCCGGCCTGGTGATTGGCAATCATGTGGCCATCGCCTCTTATGTACATATTATTGCCGGTTCTCATGACTTGCAGGCCCCGGAGTTCTGGTCGGTGTCGGCACCCATTTATATCGAGGATTATGTCTGGGTGGCTAGCCGGGCGCTGATTGGTCATGGTTCCCGTCTGGGGCGGGGCTGTGTGGTTACAGCCAACACGGTGGTGGCGAAAGAAATTCAACCGTACAAGATTGTCGGCGGCAGCGGAGCCAAGCCCATGGGTGAACGTCCACATGACTTGAATTACCGGGTGGGCGGCAAAGGGCTGTTTACCCTGTTTCACTGAATTCCATGCTGAACTCTACCTTGCTGTTGACGTTGGTAACGCTGGCCGGTCTGGTGCTTGGCTTTGGCCGCGAATGGTTGCTGATTGATGCCTGGGGGGCTGGCGAGCAAACCGATGCGCTGGTTCTGGCGTTGTTTTTGCCGGATCTGGTACGCATGACGCTGGCTGCCGGGCTGCTCAATGTGGCAGCCGTTCCGTTGTTTCATCAGCAGTCGGAACAGCACCAACAACACTGGCTCAATGCGCTGGGCAGTTCGTTGGGCCTGTGTGCGCTGGTTTTGACCGGTATTTTTTACATCGTATCACCTGCCTGGATCATGCTGCTGGGGCCGGGGATGGCGTCTGGCCCGCAGGCGGTTGCCGTGTCGGCACTGGGAATACTGGTCTGGTGTTTGCCGGGTTTGTTTGTGCATGCGGTTTGCGGCATCTGGCTGCAACTGCGTGAGCGTTACGTGCTCTGGGGCATGGGCAGTTTTTTGTTTAACCTGTTGCCAGTGGGCTGGTTGCTGTACCGGGGGCAGGCGGCGAGGCCGGATGAGTTTGCTCTGGCCTGTGTGCTGGGCAGCATGCTGATGGCGCTGGTGGTGGTGCCGGCCGCCTGGCGGATAGGCTGGCGACCGTGGGTGCGTTCCGGAATGGTGGCGGCCGGATCACTGTTCATGCGGCGTATAGGACCGGTGTTGTTAAGCAATCTGGGCAGTCATGCGGTCACTCTGGCAGAACGCATGGTAGCCAGTTTGCTCGGTGAGGGCATGGTTACCTGGGTCAATTTGGCCCGCAAGTTTATCAACCTGCCGTTGATTGCCCTGCCGGCCCTGAATCAGGTGCTGCTGGGCAAGTTGAGCGCAGGCCAGAGCGGCGAACGGCTGACCATTTTGCGCCAGGGTTTGGCGTTGACCAGTTGTCTGGTGGTGCCTGCAGCGGTATTCATCATGGCCGCTAGCCCTACCCTGGTTGCCTGGCTGGTACCGGAACAGACCGCAGGAGTACTGTCCATCTTGCTGGCTTGGTTTGCTTTGCCGTTGCTGATGGGTGCCTGGAATGCCTTGCTGGCCCGTTATGCCTATGCCAATCACGACACCCGTTTGCCGTTGCTGTGTGAGCTGGCGGGAACCGGGCTACACGTGGCCTGTCTGTTTTTGCTACCGTTCTGGCTGGGCGCTCCCGGTTTCGCACTGGCGAATCTGGGCGGTGTGTTGTTGACCACCCTGTTGTTGCTGCACCGTCAACAACTCTGGCTGCAGGTAGGTTGGCGGGCGCAGTGGGGGGGCGGAGCCGTGTTTTTAGTGCTTGCCCTGTTGCTGATACAACCGATGGTGGCAGGCTGGCTGCAGCTGGTTGTCGGTGCCGGTTGGAGCCTGATCTGTTTTGTGATCATGCTTGGCTGGCTGCAGCCTTGGAAAACCGGCGCAGGGCGCTGCTGAGTCACTGGCTTCGGTTGGGTCGCCCCTTGCCTTGGGTAATGGCATTAAGCGCCCGGCTGGCGGCGACCAGGCCGAAGGTGGCGGTGACTGTCATGGCGGCGCCAAAGCCGCCGGCGCAGTCCAGGCGTACCCCTTCGCCGGTAAAGCCCTTGCTAAAGCATACTTCGCCGTTGTTACCCGGATAGCGCAGTTGCTCGCTGGAAAATACACAGGCCACGCCAAAGTTTTTGCCCTGGGTGCGGGTAAAGCCGTAGTTCTTTTTCAACATAGAGCGTAGCCGTGCGGCCAGCGGGTCGTGGAAGGTTTTGTTCAAGTCGGCAATCTGGACTTGCGTGGGGTCGATCTGTCCGCCGGCGCCGCCGGTAGTGGTAAGCGGAATCTTGTTCCGTTTGCACCAGGCAATCAGCGCTGCTTTGGGTTGCAGGCTGTCGATGCAATCCAGCACATGGTCCAGCTGCGGATGAATCAGCGATTGCAGATTGTCGCTGTCGATAAAGTCGGCCACGGCATGCACCACACAGGCCGGGTTGATGGCCAGCAGCCGCTCACGCAGTACATCCACCTTTAAGTGGCCTACAGTGTCCTGCAGGGCATGCAGCTGGCGGTTGGTGTTGGTGATGCAAATGTCATCCAGGTCAATCAGGGTGATTTCGCCCACGCCCGAGCGAGCCAGCGCCTCGGCCGCCCAGCTGCCGACGCCGCCAATGCCTACTACGGCAACGTGGGCCTGTTGCAGCCGTTCCAGTCCGGTTTGGCCATACAGGCGGGCAATGCCGCCAAAACGTTGTAAATCCATGCAGGTGTCCACCCAAAAAATTTGCGCCAGTTTAACAGAAGCCACAGCTGCATAATTGCGCCTGCTAAGGCACAATGCGCCTTTTGCCTGGGAAGCCTTGCCGTGCTGCTGTGTCCGCTTTGCCAACAATCGCTGCAACCTGTGCCCTCGGGGGTGGCCTGCGAGTCGGGTCACAGTTTTGATCGTGCCCGCCAGGGCTATCTCAATCTGCTGCCGGTGCAACGCAAGGCCAGCCGCTCGCCCGGTGACAGCGCCGCCATGGTGCAGGCCCGCCGGGATTTTTTGTCAGCCGGCCATTACCGTCCAGTAGCCGACTTTGTGGTGCAAGAGGCCCAACAGTTGGCCCCACGGCACTGGCTGGATCTGGGCTGTGGCGAGGGCTATTACACCGGCCTGTTGGCCCAGCAACTGCAAGGGCAGGGCTATGGGCTGGATATCAGCAAAGATGCGGTGCGCCAGGCCTGTCAGCGCAGCAAGCAGGTGCAGTGGCTGGTGGCCAGCATGGCGCGTATTCCGCTGGCCGATGCCAGCTGCCAGCTGATTACCAGCCTGTTTAGTCCGCTGGACTGGCAGGAAGCTGCCCGGGTGCTCAGTGCCGACGGCAGTATTTTACATCTGGCACCGGCCAGTGGTCATTTGCTGGAGCTGCGCCAGATGATCTACCCCGAGGTTCGTTACTATGATGACGCCAAACATTTGCAGGGGCTGCCGGATACCTTGCAGTGCACTGAGACCCGTTTGCTGGAGTTTGTCCTGCCTTTGCCGCAGCCGCAGCAACGGCTGGATTTGCTGGGCATGACGCCTCATGGCTGGCGTGCCAAACTGGAGATTCGCCAGCAGGTGGCAGAGCGGCTGACGCAGGTTACGGTGTCGGTGCGGCTGGACCGGATTGAGAAAAAGGAGGGCGCGGATGCAGCCTGATATTGAAATCTATGTCAAAGATGCCCGTGTTGAACAGGTGCAGGGCTGGCTGGCCAGCCGCTTTGCCTGTGGCAGCTGGCATACCCGGGGCAGCCTGCTGCAGGCCGACTGTGGGGGTGTTCCCGTGGTGATTTATCAGCAGGCGGTGGGCAAGTGGCACTCGGTGCTGTTTGAAAGCAGCCAGACCCCCTGGGCCACTGATCTGGACTGTGCGCAAGAGGTGGCCCGGGCCCTGCAGGTGGCGGTGCGTTGCAGCGTGGGCGGCTGGCAGGAAGTGCAGGGTGACGCCGATGCCGACCGCTGGCTGGAAGTGAAGGATGGCCAGGTCAGCGAGATTCGCTGGGCGGTGTAGGGCTGCCGCTGCGCAACTGCTGGTAGACGGCATTCAGACCGTTGCCGCGCGAGCTGGAAATTTTGCCGGCCAGTCCCAGCTGGCTGAACCAGTCATTGAGGTCAACTGCCTGCAACTGTCCGGCCGACAGGCCATGCAGGCGGGCATGCAGCACCGCCAGCAGGCCCTTGAGCAGGCGGGCGTCGGTATCCAGCTGTAGCTCCAGCCGGCCATCGGGCCACTCGGCCCGGCACCAGACCGGGCTTTCGCAGCCACGAATCAGCTGTTGTTCGCAGCGCTGCTCCGGCGGCAGGGCCGGCAGTTGCTGGCCGTATTTCAACAGCAGGCGGGCCCGTGGCTCCCAGCCTTTGCAGGCGGCAAAGTCAGCCAGCATGGCCTGTGCGGCAGCCGTCAATACACTCATGCCAGAATCTCCAGCGCTGCATCCAGCGCAGTAAACAGGCGCTGCAAATCGCCGCTGTCGTTATACAGGCCCAGCGACACCCGTACCGCACCGTTAACGGCCAGGCTTTGCAACAGCGGCATGGCGCAGTGCTGGCCGGCACGCACGGCAATGCCCTGTTCGCCCAGCAGCATGGCCAGATCGGCGCTGTGGATGCCGGGTGCATTAAAGCAGGCCAGTGCCGTATCGGGGCTGCCCAGTATCTGCATGCCACGGGCCTGCAATCCTTGTAGCAATTGCTGGTGCAGGGCTTGTTCATGGGTCTGTACGGCCTGAGTGTCGAGGCTTTGCAGCCAGTCAATCACGGCAGCAAAGGCCAGTACAGCGCTGATGTTGGGGGTACCGGCTTCCAGCCCCAGTGGTAGCGGACGGGCGCTGGCGCTGTGGTAGTCGCAGTGGTCAATCATTTCGCCACCCCATTGCCAGGGCTGCAGCAGGGCGTGGCGGCGGGGGTGGGCATAGAGCAGGCCGATGCCCTCGGGGCCATACAGTTTGTGCGCCGAGCAGACCAGAAAGTCCGCATCCAGCTGTTGCACATCAGGCTGGCGGTGCACGGCGTACTGGGCGGCGTCCACCACCGTCAGCACATCCAGCTGGCGGGCACGTTCAAGCAGCGGTGTCAGCTGGTGCAGATGGCCCAGCACATTGGACAGCGGGCTGATCGCCAGCAGGCGGGTGCGCGGCCCCAGCAACTCAAGCCCTGCTGCCAGGTCCAGAACGCCATCAGCGGTCAGCGGCAGAATGCGCAGGTTCAGTTGCTGGCGCTTGGCCAGTTGCTGCCAGGGCAGCAGGTTGGCGTGGTGCTCATGGGCACCGACCAGAATCTCGTCACCGGGCTGAAAACAGCCGGCCAGCGAGTGGGCCAGCAGGTTGATGCCTTCCGTGCTGCCACGGGTCAGTACCACCGAGTTGACCGACTCTGCATTCAGCCAGCGGGCCAGCGTCTGGCGGGCCTGCTCAAAGGCGGCGGTGGCCCGTTCGGCTGGCAAGTGCTGGGCACGGTGCACGTTGGCCACGCCGCCGCTGTACCACTGCTGCAGGGTATCCAGCAGAATGTACGGTTTTTGCGCAGTGGCGGCGCTGTCGAGCCAGGTCTGGCCGTCGGCAGCCAGTTGCAGCAGACCAGGAAAATGCTGGCGCCAGGGTGAATGGAGCTCGGGACGCATCGGGGTTACTGGCCCAGTGCGGCGGCGTAGTCTTCGGCCTTGAAGCCGAGCAGCGTACGCTCGCCCAGATCCAGCACCGGACGCTTGATCATGGAGGTGTGTTCCAGCAACAGGGCGATGGCTTTTTCCTGGTCCAGGTCCTGCTTGTCGGCTTCGTCCAGCTTGCGGAAGGTGGTGCCGCGTTTGTTGAGGATGGCTTCCCAGCCGTGCTCGTTGCACCAGCGCTCCAGCGAGGCCCGGTCAATGCCGGATTTTTTGTAGTCGTGGAAATCAAAGGCGTGGCCGTTTTCGGTCAGCCAGGTCTGGGCTTTTTTCATGGTGTCGCAGGCTTTGATGCCGTA
>CAZMLX010000104.1:0-279 GCA_964567275.1 uncultured Thiopseudomonas sp.
TGCGGGAGCAGGATTTGAACCTACGACCTTCGGGTTATGAGCCCGACGAGCTACCAGACTGCTCCATCCCGCACGGCGCATTATACAGATGGGCGGGGGGATGTCAAACCGGGTCCGGTTTTAGCTGGTTTTGCGCTGGCGCTGACGGCGTTTCCAGCTGCGCGAAACCCACCAGCGCCAGTACAGCAACACGCCGAAATAGCCGATGGCGGCCAATATGATGCCAGTCACAAAAGAACCCAGGTATAACGGTTGCCAGTGAGTGGCATCATATTGGCC
>CAZMLX010000104.1:289-8035 GCA_964567275.1 uncultured Thiopseudomonas sp.
TGACTTCCATGATCCAGCCCAGGGTGATGTCGTCGGGGAGCTGCACGGTGGGGGTGCCCAGCAGCCAGGCGCCAACTTTGTAGTTGGCGTAGAAAATGGGCGGCATGGTTAGCGGATTGGTCAGCCAGACCAGGCTAACGGACAGCGGCAGGTTGGCCCGCAGCGGCAAGGCAGTGAATGCTGCTGCCAGCATTTGCATGGGCATGGGGATCATCGCCCAGAACAGGCCGACCGCCATGGCCCGGGCAATGGAGTGGCGGTTGAGGTGCCACAGGTTGGGGTCGTGGATCAGTTTGCCCAGAAAGCGCAGGGACTTGTTGTTTTTGATGGCCTCGGGATCAGGCATGTAGCGTTTGAAAAACTCGCGGGGCATGTAGGAATACCGGTGAGCGTGCAGCTGCTGCGCTCTGAACAAATACGGGTGAAAAATAAAGAGGCGCTATTATGCCTTGTAATCAGTAGGGGAATAGCGTTTTGCGCAAATTAAGTTGTTTCAAAACTTTTGCTTGCGCCGGCGCTGAACCACAGGGAGTGGGGCATGAAGGGCTGGATTTTCTTGCCGGTGGCAGGGGCGCTGTCCGTGGGGCTGATGCCGGTCTTGCCGCCGTTATGGCTGTTGGTCAGTTTGTTGGTGCTGGCGCTCTGGCAGGCAAAACGGCTGGGTGGTTGCCGGCTGGCCGCTGTGCTGGCCGGGTTGGTATTGACGGTCTGGCAGGTGACGGCGCTGGTAGACCGGCAGTTGTCGCCGGATTTCGATGGCCGCACCCTGTGGCTGGAAGGCCGGGTGGCTGGTCTGCCGCAGTGGCAGCAAACGCTGGATGGCCGGCCACTGGTACGTTTTGAGCTGGACCGGCTGCATTCGCGGCGGACCGGGTTGCCAAAAAAAATACGGGTGAGCTGGCAGGAGCCGCCACCTGTGCAGGCCGGAGAGCGTTGGCGGCTGGCGGTCAGTCTCAAGCGTCCTTATGGTTTGCAGAATCCGCACGGCTTTGATTATCAGCGCTGGCTGCTGGCCCGTTCGGTGGGGGCAACCGGTTCGGTGCGCAGTGGTGAGCGGCTGGAGCGGGGATCAGGGTTGGGGAATTGGCGCGAGCGCTTGCGCCAGCGCATTCAGGCCCGGCTGCCCGACTCGCCGGCCGCTGGTGCGGTACAAGCGCTGGCGCTGGGGGATGGCTCGGCTTTGTCACGGGCACAATGGCAGTTGCTGCAAGACTCGGGCACCGTTCATCTGTTTGTGATTTCCGGGCAGCATGTGGGGCTGGTGGCCGGCTTTTGTTATGGACTGGTGGCGCTGATGGTGCGGCTGGGACTATGGCCGATGTCAGTGCCCTGGCTGGTGCCGGCCTGTGTCTTGGCCATGACCAGTGCCTTGTTGTATGGCTTGCTGGCCGGATTTGAAGTGCCGGTCCAGCGATCACTGGTCATGACCGCACTGGTGCTGCTGTGGCGCATGCGGCATCAGTCGCTGGCCAGCGGTACGCCCTGGTTATGGGCGCTGGCGCTGGTGTTGCTGCCGCAACCGCAGGTGATGCTGCAACCAGGGTTCTGGCTGTCTTTTCTCGCAGTAGCGGTATTGTTGCTGGTGTTTGCCGGCCGTTTGCAACGCTGGCGCTGGTGGCAGGTGCTGTGGCGTGCACAGTGGTCGGTGTCACTGGGGCTACTGCCGGTTTTGCTGGCTTCGTCCTTGCCGGTCAGCAAGGTGGGGCCGCTGGCCAATTTGCTGGCGGTGCCCTGGGTCAGTTTGGTGATTTTGCCGCTGGTGTTGCTGGGCGTGCTGCTGTTGCCCTGGCCGGCGCTGGCGACTCCGGTGTTCAAGGCGGCGGTATTTATGCTGGACAGCCTGTGGCGCATGCTGGCGTGGCTGGTGCAGGGCTGGCCGGCCTGGCTGGGGTTGGAGGCGGGTATGACAGGGCTGCTGCTGGCCGGTCTGGCGGCGCTGTTGTTGCTGTTGCCCCGTGCGCTGCGTCCGGCCTGGCTGGTGGTGCTGTTGTTTGTTCCTTTGTGGTGGCCGCCGGCGCAGGTCCCTTTGGCGGCTGGCCGGGCGCAGATATGGTTGCTGGATGTGGGGCAGGGTCAGGCGATCGTGATCAGGACCCGTCATCATGCACTGATGTACGATGCCGGGCCGGCCATGGGCGGTATCGATACCGGCGAGACCATTGTGATGCCTTTTCTGCGGGGTGAGCGTATCGACCGGCTGGAGCGGCTGATTTTATCCCATGCCGATGCCGATCATGCCGGTGGAGCTGGCGCGGTGCTGGCCGGCATCGAGGTGAACAGGCTGGTGAGTGGCGAACCGGAGCGGCATCCGCGCATGCGTCCGGAGCCTTGCCATGACGAAGCCTGGCAGCTGGATGGGGTGCATTTTCAGCAGTGGCAATGGGCAGCGGCTGACAGCTCGAACGAGGCTTCCTGTGTATTGCTGATCGAGGCGTCTGGAGAGCGTTTTCTGGTCACCGGCGACCTGGGGCTGGCCGGCGAGCGGGCATTTTTACAGGCGTTTCCCGGTTTGCAGGTGGACTGGCTGGTGGCTGGTCACCATGGCAGCCGCAGCTCGACCGGCTGGTTCTGGCTGGAGCAGTTGCAGCCCGGCACCGTGCTGTTGTCCCGGGGGCGTTATAACAGTTACGGCCATCCGCATCCGCTGGTGCTGGAGCGTATCCGGCGCCGGGGTGCACAGTTGCTGGACACGGCGCAGGAGGGTGCCGTACGCATTGAACTGGGTGCCCGCCAGTCACCCTGGCGGCAGGCGCAGCAGCGGCGCTTCTGGCGTTCATCGGCCAGCCGGTAAGGCTGAGAAAAGGGTCGCCCGGGCGGTGGCTTGTGTTAAAGTTGCGCTTATTTTTGAAAAGGGAGTCTGTTGTGTGGGAGCTTGTTAAATCCGGCGGCTGGATCATGCTGCCAATCATTGCCTGTTCGATCATTGCCGTGGCGATTGTGGCCGAGCGCCTGTGGACGCTGCGTCCGTCCCGCATTACGCCGCCACACTTGCTGGGTCAGGTATGGCGCTGGGTGCAGGCCCGGGAGCTGGACGCCAACAAACTCAAGGAGCTGCGTGCCGATTCGCCGCTGGGCCAGATTCTGGCTGCCGGGCTGGCCAACTCGCGTCATGGTCGTGAAGTGATGAAAGAAAGCATCCAGGAAGCGGGCAGCAAGGTGGTGACCGATCTGGAGCGTTTTCTGACCCCGCTGGGCACCATTGCCGCCATTACTCCGCTGCTTGGATTGCTGGGTACCGTATTGGGCATGATCGAGATTTTCAGTGCCTTTATGGGCTCGGGCATGGCCAACGCACCGCAGCTGGCGGGCGGTATTGCCAAAGCCCTGATTACCACGGCTGCCGGCCTGATAGTGGCCATTCCGGCGCTGTTTTTTCACCGTTATTTGCAGCGCCGGGTGGATGAGCTGGTGGTTGGCATGGAGCAGGAAGCGGTCAAGCTGGTGGAAGTGGTGCAGGGTGACCGTGCCGTTGAGGCAGCTGCCGAGCCGGTGGCGCCCCGCCCCCGCAAGGACAGCCGCAAAGAGGGTAAAAAGGCGTGAAATTTCCCCGCAAAGCGCGCGAGCCGGTCGATATCAATCTGGCCCCGCTGATTGACGTGGTGTTCATCTTGCTATTGTTTTTTGTGGTGACCACCACCTTTACCCGTGAAACCCAGCTCAAGGTGGATCTGCCCGAAGCAGTCACCGGCACGCCGGTGGAAGAGCGCTTTGATCAGCCGCTGGAAGTTTTGGTGGGTCAGGACGGCCGTTATGCGGTCAATGGCAAGGCACTGGCCAGCAATGATCTCAATGCCATCATGGCGGCCATGCTTGAGGCATCGGCCGGGCAGAAGGATATTCCGGTTACCCTCAGCGCTGACGGCAAGGCTCCGCACCAGGCGGTAGTCACAGCAATGGATGCGGCATCCAAGCTGGGCTTTGTGCAGTTGCGCATAACCACCGTCGAGATGCAGGACAGCCCGTGAAGTTTGGCGAGCGGCTGGTACAAGCCTGGTATGAAGGTCATGCCGGGCTTGTTGCGTTATGGCCGCTGGAAAAACTCTATCGTACTGTGGTGCAGCGCAAGCGCCGGCATTTTTTAACCGGCAAACTGGGCAGCTACCGTGCCCCGGTGCCGGTGATTGTGGTGGGCAACATTACTGTCGGTGGCACCGGCAAAACGCCGCTGATTTTGTGGCTAATCGAACACTGCCGTGCCCGTGGCCTGAAGGTGGGGGTGGTCAGCCGGGGTTATGGTGGCCAGCCGCCGCAGTGGCCCTGGCGGGTGCGGGCAGAGGACGATGCCGCTGTGGCGGGTGATGAACCTGCGTTGCTGGTACGCCGTACCGGTGTGCCGGTGGTCATTGACCCGCAGCGGCCCCGGGCGATTGAGCTATTGCTGGAACAAGAACAGCCTGATCTGATCCTGTGCGATGACGGGTTGCAGCATTATCGCCTGCAGCGGGATCTGGAGCTGGTGCTGATCGACGCCGCCCGGGGTTTGGGCAATGGCCGTTGTCTGCCGGCCGGCCCGCTGCGAGAACCGGCGCAGCGGCTGGAATCGGTCGATGCGGTGCTGGTCAATGGTGCCCGTGATGACAGCCGGCAAGGTTATGCCATGTATTTGCAGCCGGTGGAACTGGTGCAGGTGGCCACCGGCCAGACCGCTCCGCTGGAGCGCTTTGCGGCGGGCCAGGCGATGCATGCCATCGCCGGCATTGGCAACCCGCAACGCTTTTTCAATACCCTGGCCGAACTGGGCTGGCAACCGCAGGGCCATGCCTTTGCCGACCATGCGCAGTTTGGCCCGCAGGATTTGCAGTTCAATGACGGGCTGCCGCTGCTGATGACCGAGAAAGATGCGGTAAAATGCCGGTCATTTGCGCCGGCGCATGCCTGGTATCTGAAAGTGGCCGCCCGGCCGTCACCGGCTTTTGTGGACTGGCTGGATGTGCGCCTGACGCAGCTGCTGGCCGGCCCAACCGACATACACACCGAGGTGAACAATGCTTGACCCCAAATTGCTGGACATTCTGGCCTGCCCGCTGTGCAAGAGCGCCGTGCAGTACGACAAGGACGCTAACGAGCTGATTTGCAAGGCGGACGGCCTGGCCTTTCCGGTACGTGATGGCATTCCGGTGATGCTGGAAAGCCAGGCCCGCACCCTGACCACTGACGAACGTCTGGACAACTAATCATGCAGCAGCCTTTTTATGTGGTGATTCCGGCCCGTTATGCCTCCAGCCGTTTTCCCGGCAAGCCGCTGCAGGATATTGCCGGCCAGCCGATGATTCAGCGGGTGTGGCAACAGGCGCAAAAGAGCGGGGCCGAACATCTGGTGGTGGCCACCGATGACCCGCGCATCTTTGATGTGTGCAAGGCGTTTGGTGCCCAGGTGGTGATGACCCGTGACGATCACGAATCCGGTACCGACCGCCTTGCAGAAGTTGCCGCCATCATGGGCTGGCCGGACGATGCCATTGTGGTCAACGTGCAGGGTGATGAACCGCTGATTCCACCGGCGGTGATCAATCAGGTGGCTGCCAACCTGGCCGCCCATCCTGAAGCCGCCATGGCCACGCTGGCCGAGCCGATTGAAGACATGGCTACGCTGATGAACAACAACGTGGTCAAGGTGCTCAGTGACCGCAACGGCTTGGCATTGACCTTCAGCCGTGCTCCGTTGCCCTGGGCCCGGGATGCCTTTGTCGCCCAGCCCGACGAACTGCCTGCCGGTGTGCCCTTCCGCCGCCATATTGGCATCTATGCCTACCGGGCCGGTTTTTTGAGCCGGTTTGTAGAGTGGGGCCCGTGCTGGCTGGAGCAGACCGAGTGTCTGGAGCAATTGCGTGCGCTCTGGCATGGCGAGGAAATTCATGTCGCTGACGCCATTGAAACGCCGCCAGCGGGGGTGGATACCCCTGAGGACCTGGAGCGGGTTCGGGCGTTGTTTGTTGGTTGATTTTTGTTTTTGGATTGGTGTGGGCAGGGCCGGGCTGTGGCTGGCGCAAACACGCCGCAAGTACGTCCTTGTAGGCTCTGTGTCGCCATCCATGGCGACACAAGGTTTGCTCCACCCACACCCCAGCCCTGCCATGCAATCCGGTGGGGCGGCGAGTGTGTTGGGGGTGTTCTTGTAAGCTCTGCAATATGATTCATGGTGTTGCAGGGTTTGCTCCACCCATGGGCTAGCCTACTATCCACGTTGGCTGAAATCCTTTTTGTACTGTCTGGCAATTGATATTCGTGCCACCAGTAACAGCTCATAAAAGTTGCTGTTTACGCGGAGTTTTTGGCAACAGTGGGGTAGAGGTGCTGCAGGGCCTTAGCCGCCATGGATGGCGGCTGGGAGCTTACAGGGATGTACTTGCAGCGTCCCTGCGGTGCCTCTACCCCACTGCTGCAGACGCTGGAATCCTGTGTGCTTGGTCTGGAGAAAAATGTGAAAGTCCTGTTTGTCTGTCTTGGCAATATTTGCCGTTCACCCACTGCCGAGGGCGTGTTCCGCCGTTATGTCAAACAGGCGGGTCTGGAAAAAAACATCACCATTGACTCCGCCGGCACCGCCGACTGGCATACCGGCAAGGCGCCGGATCCGCGCACCATCAAGGCAGCGGCCAAACGGGGCTATGACCTGAGTACACTCAAGGCCCGCCAGGCAGTAAGCGAAGACTTTCATACATTCGACCTGATTCTGGCAATGGACGAAAGCAACCTCGCCAACCTCAAGGCCATTCAGCCGGCAGACGGCAAGGCCGAACTGGCGCTGTACCTGCCACGCTTTGGACTGGCAACCCGTGAGGTGCCCGATCCCTACTATGGCGGTGAGGAGGGCTTTGAGCAGGTACTGGACATGCTGGAGCAGGCCAGCGAAGCCTTGTTAAACGAAATCAGGAGCACACTGTGAGCTTTCAGCCGCAACAGCAGGTCGATCTGCGCCCCTACAACACGCTGGGCGTTAGCACCCGTGCCCGTTACTTCACCAGCGTGCGCATCCAGCCGCAGTTGCAGGCGGCACTGCGCTGGGCGATGGACAATGACCAGCCGTGGCTACTGCTCGGCGGCGGCAGCAATCTGGTGCTGGCCGGTGATGTGGACGGGCTGGTGATCCGGCTGAAAATGAGCGGCAAAAGGGTGGTACACGAGGACGACGAACACGTCTGGGTACGTGCCCAGGCCGGTGAAAACTGGCACGAACTGGTGCGCTGGACGCTGGAACAAGGCTGGTCGGGGCTGGAAAACCTGAGCCTGATTCCCGGCACGGCCGGTGCGGCACCGGTGCAAAATATCGGTGCTTATGGCGTGGAACTGAAAGACGTACTGGAGCAGGTGCTGGTGCTGGATGCGCTGGATTTTGGTCTCAAGCACCTGTCGGCAGACGACTGCCAGTTTGGCTACCGTGACAGCCTGTTCAAGCGTGAAGCCGGGCGGCGGGTGATTTTGAGTGTCGATTTACGTCTGCGCAAACAGCCGCAAACGCAGCTGGAATATGGCCCGATCCGTGCCGAACTGGAACGACGGGGCATTCAGGAGCCCACACCACTGGATGTCAGCGATGCGGTTATTGCCATCCGCCAGTCCAAACTGCCGGACCCTGCCGAGCTGGGCAATGCCGGCAGCTTCTTCAAAAATCCGGTCATCGGAGCCGAACAGGCTACTGATCTGAAACAGCAATTTCCCGACATGGTGCAGTACCCGCTGGCCGACGGTCAGGTCAAACTGGCTGCCGGCTGGCTGATCGAACAGGCGGGGTGGAAGGGCAGGGCA
>CAZMLX010000105.1:0-7939 GCA_964567275.1 uncultured Thiopseudomonas sp.
CCATAACAAAGGCATGGTAACTGGATATATCCTTCTTGGCGGAGATTTCTTCCACCGAGAAATGGGTAGTGTTGATAAAAGGGATGTTTTCCCGGGCAAACAGGTTTTCCACCTCGCGCACCTCATACTCGCACTGGGTAAAGCTGCAATAGCGGCTGTTGGGTTTGCGCTCATTGCGAATGGCGGCCAGGCGATCCACGTCAATGGTCAGGCCAAACAGCTTGTCACGATGTTCCTGCAACGACTTGGGCAGCTGCAACATGTTGTCCATGTCATCTTCGGTCAACGGATAGTTGGCGGCACGAATGCCATATTGCATGGCCATATACAGACAGGTGGGCGTTTTGCCGCAGCGCGACACACCCACCAGAATGATGTCGGCACTGTCGTAATGACGGGTACGGCCACCGTCGTCGTTATCCAGTGCATAGTGCACCGCATCAATACGTTCCATATAGTTGCGACTGCCGGCAATAGAGTGCGACTTGCCCACCGAGTAACTGGAACCAATACCCAGCTCTTCTTCCAGCGGCTTCAGATAGCTGGCAAAAATATCGACCCGGAACGCATCCGCCTGCTCCAGAATATCGCGAATCTGCGCATTGATGATGGTGTCCACCACAATTGGCCGTCCCTGGTCCGACTCGGTAATGGCCCGGATTTCGGCCAGCAAGGCCTGCGCCTTTTCCGGTGTATCAATGTAAGGCCGGGTCAGATAACGGAACTCGATATCATCAAACTGGGCCAACAAACTTTGACCAAGAGTTTCTGCGGTAATACCGGTGCCATCAGAAATAAACAGTGCGGTGCGCTTCATTTAAGGGTTCCTTTACCAGGTCAAGGGAAAACGGTACGAGTATAAGCCAGTTGCGCGACCCGGAGTCTGTTGCCGGCCATTTTTATTGATTTGCCACCCGCTATCCCGACATAAAAAACAGCACCACCCGGCAGCAATCGCCAACCGGCTCTGTCCAACAGCTCAAAATCAGGACCAGCGGGCGATTTTCAGCCGTTTGAAACATTTTGAAATCATGGCTGTTTTGCGGCATATAACCGTTTTTTCTTTACAATTTCGAAGATAAAGCGCATAACCCTGCGCAAACCGCTGACCGCAACACCAGAAAGCACCCCTATTCATCATGACATTCCGGATGCTTTGTTTTAGAATCCGCTCTGGCCCAATCTGGCCCCTGTAACTAAACGTGGAGAAATCACCTTGGTTGAATACGTAGTTTCCCTCGACAAGCTCGGCAATCACGATGTTGAGCGCGTAGGTGGCAAAAACGCCTCACTGGGCGAAATGATCAGCAATCTCGCCGGTGCCGGCGTTAGCGTACCCGGTGGTTTCGCCACAACGTCCCAGGCTTATCGCGACTTCATTGACCACAACCACCTTAACGAGCGCATTCACGACCTGCTCGATACCCTGGATGTGGATGACGTCAACGCCCTGGCCAAAGCCGGTGCCCAAATCCGCCAGTGGGTCATGGATGCCGAGTTCCCGGCCCAGCTGGATGCCGATATCCGTACTGCCTTTGCCGAAATGGCACAGGGCAATGACAACATGGCCGTTGCGGTACGTTCTTCCGCCACCGCCGAAGACCTGCCCGACGCTTCTTTTGCCGGCCAGCAGGAAACCTTCCTCAACATCCGTGGCGTGGACAACGTGATCCGTGCCGCCAAGGAAGTATTTGCCTCCCTGTTTAACGACCGTGCCATCGCCTACCGTGTGCACCAGGGCTTTGACCACCGTCTGGTGGCCCTGTCTGCCGGTGTACAGCGCATGGTGCGCTCCGAAACCGCCGCTGCCGGTGTGATGTTCACCCTGGACACCGAATCCGGTTTCCGTGATGTGGTGTTCATTACCGGTTCCTACGGCCTCGGTGAAACCGTGGTCCAGGGTGCGGTCAACCCCGACGAGTTTTACGTACACAAGCCTACCCTGACTGCCGGCCGCCCTGCTGTACTGCGCCGCAACCTGGGCAGCAAAGCCATCAAAATGATCTATGGCAGCGAAGCCACTGCCGGCAAGTCGGTTAAAACCGTGGACGTTGACCAGGCCGATCGCCAGCGCTTTGCCCTGACCGACGCCGAAGTGACCGAACTGGCCAAACAGGCCATGATCATCGAAAAACACTACGGCTGCCCGATGGACATCGAGTGGGCCAAAGACGGTGACGACGGCAAGCTGTACATTGTTCAGGCCCGTCCTGAAACCGTAAAAAGCCGCTCCAACGCCAACGTCATGGAGCGCTACCAGCTTAAGGAAAAAGGCAAGGTACTGGTCGAAGGCCGTGCCATTGGTCAACGTATCGGCTCCGGCCCGGTGCGCGTGATCAACGACATCGCCCACATGGACAAAGTCCAGCCTGGCGACATTCTGGTCTCCGACATGACCGACCCCGACTGGGAACCGGTAATGAAACGTGCCAGCGCCATTGTGACCAACCGTGGCGGCCGTACCTGTCACGCAGCCATCATTGCCCGCGAACTGGGCATTCCTGCCGTAGTTGGCTGTGGCGACGCCACCGAAGCCCTGCAGGACGGCCAGCTGGTTACCGTATCCTGTGCCGAAGGCGACACCGGCTTTGTGTTTGACGGCGCCCTCAACTTTGACATCCGCACCAACGCCATCGACCAGATGCCGGAGCTGGATTTCAAAATCATGATGAACGTCGGCAACCCCGACCGTGCCTTCGACTTTGCGCAGCTGCCCAACGAAGGCATCGGCCTGGCCCGTCTGGAGTTCATCATCAACCGCATGGTTGGCGTACACCCCAAAGCCCTGCTGAACTTCGACAAGATGGCTCCGGACCTGAAAGACGTCATCAGCCGCCGCATGGCCGGCTATGCGTCCCCGGTCGACTTCTACGTTGACAAGATCGCCGAAGGCGTCAGCACCCTGGCTGCCGCATTCTGGCCGAAGAAAGTCATCGTGCGCATGTCCGACTTCAAGTCCAACGAATACGCCAACCTGATCGGCGGCAAGCTGTACGAACCCCACGAAGAAAACCCGATGATCGGTTTCCGTGGTGCGTCCCGCTACATCAGCGAAAACTTCCGTGACTGTTTCGAGCTGGAATGCCGTGCCATGAAAAAGGTACGTGACGAAATGGGCCTGACCAACGTCGAGCTGATGATTCCGTTTGTCCGTACCCCGGGCGAAGCCGAAAAAGTGGTCGAGCTGCTCGGCAACTACGGCCTCAAGCGTGGCGAAAACGGCCTGCGCCTGATCATGATGTGCGAACTGCCGTCCAACGCCCTGCTGGCTGACGACTTCCTGCAGTACTTTGACGGCTTCTCCATCGGCTCCAACGACATGACCCAGCTGACTCTGGGCCTGGACCGTGACTCCGGCATCATCGCCCACCTGTTTGACGAGCGTGATCCTGCGGTCAAGAAAATGCTGTCAATGACCATCCAGGCCTGCCGCAAGGCTGGCAAGTACGTCGGCATCTGCGGCCAGGGTCCATCCGACCACCCCGATCTGGCCCGCTGGCTGATGCAGGAAGGCATTGATACCGTGTCACTTAACCCTGACTCGGTACTGGATACCTGGTTCTTCCTGGCGGAAGAGAAAGCCTAAGTATCCAGCCACAAAAAAGCCCGCATTGCGGGCTTTTTTGTGGCTGTGCGGGTTGGCCACGACCAGCCATGCCGGCTGTGGCCTGACCCTGTCAAAGGCTGTCGCCAAAGTCCTTGCGGAACTGCTCCACCAGCGCTTGCTGCCAGCCGGATACCGGCGCCAGACGGCCATAGAAGAAACGCAGGATTTCCGGCTCCTCGGTAAACTCCAGCCCGCCAATCAGGTGGCGATTGGCATACAGCCAGACTACCCGGTCAATCACGTATTTCACCTGCGACAGGGTAAATACCCGGCGTGGCATGGCCAGACGTACCAGCTCCATGTTGGCAAAGGTTTCACTGCCGTCCGGCTCGCGCTGCTCGGAAATGGTGCCACGCTCCATGCCGCGCGCACCGCTGACCAGATACAGTGCGGTAGCCAGTGCACCGGCCGGATACTGCGACTGTGGAATATGGTCAACAAACTGCATGGCGTTGATATGGCAGCCCAGACCACCGGCCGGCGTAATCACCGGCACCCCGGCCTTGACCAGCTCGTTGACCATGTATTCGATAAACAGCGGACCCTGGCTGATCACGTCCAGGTCCATGGTTTCTTCCAGGCCAACGGTCATGGCTTCCATTTCACGTACCGACATGCCGCCATAGGTCAAAAAGCCTTCATACAGCGGAATCAGGCCACGCATCTTGTTGTACAGCGCTTCATCACGAATGCACAAACCGCCGCCACGGGCACTGCCCAGTTTGCGGGCCGAAAAATAAATCACGTCACAGAGGTCGGCAATACGGCGGGTGATTTCACGCACCTCCATGTCTTTACAGGCCGCTTCACGCACCTTGTTGAAGTACAGGTTGTCCTGCAACAGGCTGGCATCCAGCACCAGCAGCAGCTCGTGCTCGTCACACACCTTGCGGATGGCTTCCAGGTTGCCCAGCGAAATGGGCTGGCCACCAATCAGGTTGGTGCCGGCTTCCATGCGCACAAAGGCCACTTTGTCGGCGCCGTATTGGGCAATACAGGCACGCAGCTTGTCGATATCCATGTCGCCCTTGAACAACAGGTCGCTGGTCACTTCCAGGCCCTGGTCGGCCACCAGTTCTTCGACAATACCGCCATTGAGCACAATGTGCGCCTTGGTGGTGGTGAAGTGGTAGTTCATCGGCACCACGCTACCTTCGGTCACCAGCACCTGGCCGAGAATGTTCTCGCAGGCACGACCCTGGTGCGCCGGCAGAAAGTGCGGCATGCCGAACAGCTCTTTAACCTTGTTTTCCAGACGGGTGTAGGTGGCGCTACCGGCATAGCTGTCATCGGCAATCATCATCGCCGCCAGTTGCTGGTCGCTCATGGCATTGACGCCACTGTCGGTGAGCATGTCCATGAACACATCTTCGTTGCGCAGCAGGAAGGTGTTGTTGCCGGCCTCGGTGATTGCGTCCAGGCGACGCTCGATGGGGGGAAGATTCAGTTTCTGGACGATACGGACTTTGTGCATTTCCAGCGGAACCGATTCTCCGCCAAAGAATTTCACATTCGCCATGCGGCAGCACTCCTTATAGTTACATGAAAAATAAAGCTCGCATGCTACCACAGCTGTCCTGCCCTAAACCTGACCGAGCCCGCAAAACATGGCCAGCTAATACAGGCAAACTGGAGTTTTGACATCCTCCCTGCCCTGGCGGCTTGGCCATAATGGGTGTCGCCAGCCTGTTACTGATCAGCCAACCAAACAGGCACTTGGTTACCGATCGGAATTACCTACACAGACCAGCACCGACGAGCGTCAAGCCGTAAAAAACTGCCCGGAGCCATGCCAGCATCGCCCGGGCAGAAAGACGCCACGAGTATTCAACTGGCGTTGAATTTTTCAAAATAGAGGTTATAGGCCGGCAACTTGTTTTCAGCTTCGCGAGCGCTGAACCACTCACAGGTGGCATCAATCATGCCAGGGGGACCGCACAAATAAGCATCAAAACTTTGCTGCAACTCGTCCGCATTCAGTACATCGGTTACAAAGCCCTGCTTGCCGGTCCATTCGGGACCTGATTCGTTCAATACGATGTCCAGCTTGTAATCGGAAAACACCTGGCCATAGCCTTGCAGACGCTCAACCTCACAAAGATCTTCTTCCTTGCGGGCACCGTAAATGACATGCACCGGAGCCGAAGTACGGCCTTCGTCCTGCAGCTGGTCCAGCATGCTTAAAATGGCAGACAGCCCGGTACCACCGGCAATCAGCACCAGCGGGTTGATTGACTCGCGCAGGTAAAAAGCACCGTAGGGCAACTCCATAGGCAGCACATCACCCGGCTGGCAGCGCTCACGCAGGTAATTGCTCATTACGCCATCGGGCAGCAAGCGCACAATAAACCTCAATACACCGTCCACTGCTTTGGAGTCGGCAAAGGAATACGCCCTGGCCTGGTCGGTACCCGGCACCTGGATGCGCGCATACTGGCCCGGCAGGTAAGACACCTCTTCATCAACGGTCACATCAAGAATCATGGCCGCCTCGGAAACCTGCTGCACCTGTTTGACGGTGGCATTCAGGGTTTTGACCGTGACATTGCATGCTGCCGAGTCCATGTCGAAGAAGAAGGACGCATTACTTTTCAGACGAGTCTGGCAGGACAGCACGTGCCCCTTGGCCACCTCTTCCTCGCTCAGTGAGTATTCATCATAGAAATCCATTTCAACATCGCCACTTTCACGCAGGCATTTGCAGGTCGCACAGACACCTTCACGGCAATCCAGGGGCAGGTTTACCCCGTTGCGCATGGCGGCATCCATTAGCACTTCGTTGGCAGAGACATTGAAAATTCGGGTTACACCGTCATTAAAGACGACCGCAGCTTCGTAATTCATGGCACACCTATTCATCATGAGCTGCCTGCAGGGCTATCCCTGCAGGCAAGCCTGGTCAGACATGGTAGAAATCAAGTACGGACTCGATTTTGTCATTCAGCAGAATGGCCTGCTTGTAGCTGATTTTCAGGTCGTTGCCTTCACGTACCAGCATATAGTTGGCGCGTCCATAAAACACCTTGGTCTCGCCAAAACGGTAATAGTGGGTAATCCAGTTGGTTTGTACCTTATAACCAGCTTCCGCTTCTTCGTAGAGCACGCCGTTCACCACATGCAAGGTACGCGGCATGGGCGTACAGGCTGCTGACTTGCCGGTGCGGATGCGGAAGATACGGTCTTCCAGGCCACTACGGTTGGGGTAGTACATCAGCGACATTTCACGTTTGGGATTGCTGGTGTGCTCGTGCTCGCTGATCCACTGCGGAATATGGAATTCGCTGTCCTCGGTAAAGAACCCCAGGTAAGCATCCCAGTCCTGAGCATCACAGGCCGCACTGACTCGGGAGAAAAAGCGCTCAATTTCGGCCTGTACGGCCACGTCAAACTCTGCGTTATAAACAGTCATTTTTTCACCCACCGATCAGTTGTTCTCAAGTTTCTTGTTGACACCCGCAAGCATCATCTGCTGCCAGGCCTGATGCTGGTTGACATAGAGTCCTTCCTGGGTGAATTCAGTACCGGTGATCACCGGGCGAATCCCGAGGATCTTGCTGTTGGCGGTCTCGCCACGCTCCCACTTGTCATGACCGCGGGAAATGTCATTCCACTTGGAAATACGCGCCTGGAAGCCTTTTTGTGCTTCACGAAACTCCACCAGGTCATCTGGTGTACCCATGCCGGACACGTTAAAGAAGTCTTCGAACTGGCGAATACGGCTTTCGCGGTCAGCATCGCTCTCGCCCTTGACACCCAGACACAGACTGATGATTTCAGTCTTGTTCCAGGCCACCGGACGAATAATGCGCAGCTGTGAGCTGATCTGGTCCATGAAGAACAGGCTTGGGTAAATATTCAGGTTGCGCAGGCGGTGCATAGTCCAGCGGGCGCGGTCTTCACTGTGCAGCTCGTACAGGCGAGGCATGATCTCTTTATAGCCGGGACGTACATCGGCTGCGTTGGGCATGTCACTAAACAGTACGCTGTGACCGTTGCGGAAAGAGAACCAGCCATCATCGGTATCCGCATCACCGGCACCCAGTTTGCTGTAGTCCAGCGTACTGGCACCTTTGTGGTCACGCTCCATATCCAGCTGTTGACGATGCTGCACAGTGGCTACGTAGTTGTAGTGCACGGTACTGACGTGGTAACCGTCCAGGCCGTTTTCGTTTTGCAGCTTCCAGTTACCGTCGTACACATAGGTGGACTGGCCTGGCAGTACTTCCAGTTCGCCGGTGGGCGACTGCTCGACCATCATGTCGAAAAACAGCTTGGCATCGCCCAGGAACTCTTCCAGAGACTCGGCGTTATCGCCATTCATGTGTACAAACA
>CAZMLX010000106.1:0-1887 GCA_964567275.1 uncultured Thiopseudomonas sp.
CTGTTTTGGCTGTTTTGGCTGTTTTGGCAGAAGTGGCAGAGCTGGTGTCCCTGTTGGCCTTGCCCTTCCACCCGTCATTACCGGGCTTGACCCGGTAATCTTGCGTTTTGTGTAAGGGCTGGGCTCACCTAATTAAGTCGGACTATGACTATTGGGAAACCTGGTTGCAGGAACTTATAGGCTGATGCCGCTTAAACTATATAGCTCGCTTTTAGCGGATTTTTAGCGGTGCAAATGTTTGGGGCATGGGGTGTAGGTGGAGCAAAGTCTTGGCGGCATGGATGCCGCCGTGGAGCCTACAGGGATGTATTCACGGCGTCTTTGCGTAACCTGCGGCCCATGCCTTTGTTGCAAAGTTTTTAGCGGCTTCAATTCAAAGTCGCGTTAGCTAGTAAGTGCGGATAGCGTCCCGGGTGGTCGTGGTCACGTGCAAGTAAAGTAAAAAAGAAAAGAGATTTTTATGCTGGATTCAAAACTGGTTCGTACCCAACCCCAAGAAGTCGCCCAACAACTGGCTGCCCGTGGCTTTACGCTGGATGTGGCCAAGCTGGAGCAACTGGAAGCACTGCGTAAAGAGGTGCAGATGCGCACCGAGCAGCTGCAGTCCGAGCGCAACAGCAGTGCCAAATCCATTGGTCAGGCCAAAGCCCGTGGCGAAGATATCGCCCCGATGCTGGCTGCGGTGGACAAAATGGGTAGCGATCTGGATGCCGCCAAGCAGCAGCTGGCCGATATCCAGACCCAACTGGACGACATCCTGCTCGGTGTGCCCAATATCCCGCATGGCTCGGTGCCGGTCGGTGCTGATGAAGACCAGAACGTCGAAGTACGCCGCTGGGGCGAGCCGACCCAATTTGATTTCGAAGTCAAAGATCACGTCGAACTGGGCGAGAACCTGGGTGGCCTGGATTTTGCCAATGCCGCCAAATTGTCCGGTGCACGCTTTGCGGTGATGCGCAACGGCATCGCCCGCCTGCACCGGGCGCTGGCGCAGTTCATGCTCAACACCCACACCGGCGAACATGGCTATCAGGAGCATTACACCCCTTATCTGGTGCAGGCTTCGGCGTTGCAGGGCACCGGCCAGTTGCCCAAGTTTGAGGAAGACCTGTTCCGTCTCGACCGTGAAGGTCAGGCTTCGCTGTACCTGATTCCCACCGCCGAGGTATCGCTGACCAATCTGGTGGCCGGGGAAATCCTGCAAGCCGATGAGCTGCCCATCAAAATGGTTGCCCATAGCCCCTGCTTTCGCAGTGAGGCGGGCGCTTCCGGTCGTGATACCCGGGGCATGATCCGTCAGCACCAGTTTGACAAGGTGGAGCTGGTACAGATTGTTCATCCCGAAAAGTCTTTCGAGGCGCTGGAGCAGTTGACCGGCCATGCCGAAAAAATTCTGCAAGCGCTGAATCTGCCGTACCGGGTGATGGCGCTGTGCACTGGCGACATGGGCTTTTCAGCCAGCAAAACCTACGACCTTGAGGTTTGGGTGCCGAGCCAGGACAAATACCGCGAGATTTCCTCCTGCTCCAACTGCACCGACTTCCAGGCGCGCCGCATGCAGACCCGCTTCCGCAACCCGGAAACCGGCAAACCCGAGCTGGTGCATACCCTTAATGGTTCCGGTCTGGCCGTAGGCCGGACCCTGGTAGCAGTGATCGAAAACTATCAGCAGGCCGACGGCAGCATTCGTGTGCCGGACGTGCTGCTGCCTTATATGGGTGGTGTTGACGTCATAGGTTGAGGCGTGTCGGCAAAGGCCGGCACAGCCACAGCCAGACTGCCGGCCTGTAGGCGATGCCCGGGGAATGACTGGCCTTTGCTCCGCCTGTCGACAGGCGTAGAATTGCGGGCCTGAATGTTTTTAGCCGCCGCTCGGGCGGCCTTTAT
>CAZMLX010000106.1:1897-3807 GCA_964567275.1 uncultured Thiopseudomonas sp.
TTTTGCCGGACAGGAGTTTGATGATGTCTACACAGCAGCCCTCCGTGGAGCGGGCCGATTTTGACCGGGTGATGGTGCCGAACTATGCGCCTGCAGGTTTTGTGCCGGTGCGTGGTGAAGGTTCAAGGGTGTGGGACCAGAGCGGCCGCGAGCTGATCGACTTTGCCGGCGGTATTGCCGTCAACGGTCTGGGGCATTGCCATCCGGCGCTGGTGCAGGCGCTGACCGGACAGGCCGGCAAGCTGTGGCACATTTCCAACGTATTCACCAACGAACCGGCGCTGCAGCTGGCCAGCAAGCTGGTAGATGCCACCTTTGCCGAGCGGGTGTTCTTTGCCAACTCCGGCGCCGAGGCCAACGAGGCGGCGCTCAAGCTGGCGCGCCGGGTGGCCCATGACCGCTTTGGTGACGACAAATACGAAATTATTTCCACGCTGGACAGCTTTCACGGCCGTACGGTATTTACCGTCAACGTCGGAGGCCAGCCCAAGTACTCCGACGGCTTTGGCCCGCGTCCGGCCGGCATTACCCATGTGCCGTACAACGACATGGCCGCCATGGAAGCCGCCATCAGTGATAAAACCTGTGCCGTCATCCTGGAGCCCATCCAGGGCGAAAGCGGCGTGTTGCCGGCCGACCCGGACTGGTTGAAGCGGGTGCGCGAGCTCTGTGACCAGCACAATGCGCTGCTGATTTTTGATGAAGTGCAAACCGGCGTGGGCCGTACCGGCAAATTGTTTGCCTATCAGCACACCGGGGTGACCCCCGATATTTTGACTACGGCCAAGAGTCTGGGGGGCGGTTTTCCCATTTCCGCCATGCTGACCCGTGCCGATTTGGCCAGCCATCTGGTGCCCGGCACCCATGGCACCACCTTTGGCGGCAACCCGCTGGCCTGTGCGGTAGGCAATGCGGTGATCGACATTATCAACACGCCTGAAGTACTGAATGGCGTGGGCGTGCGGGCGGAACTGATTCGTGCGCAGCTGCAGAAAATTGCTGATGAAACTGGTGTATTCAGCCAGGTTCGCGGCAAAGGCCTGCTGATCGGTGCGGTGCTCAGTGAGGCCTGGCAGGGCAAGGCGGGCGAGTTCCTGGCCGCTGCCGAGAAAGCCGGCGTGCTGGTGCTGATGGCCGGCCCCAATGTGGTGCGCTTTGCGCCCAGCCTGGTGGTCGAACCGGCCGATATTGCCGAGGGAATGCAGCGTTTTGCACAAGGGGTACGACAGGTGGTGTCAACCTCTGCCTGACAGCAAGCCCGCCTGATCTGATCAGGCGGGCTTTTTTGAACACTATTTTTGACTGGAAAACATGATGAATCAAACATTGGCACTGGTACTGGAAGACGAACAAGGCACACAGCAGCAGGTGCAATGCGCCCGGGTTGCCGTGATCTGGCAGGGCAAGGAGCTGTGGCTGCAACCGGTCGGCAACCAGCTGATGATCGGCGTCGACATGAATGAGGGTGATACCGAGTATGCCAACCTGGTGCTGCGGCCCATGGCTACCAATCTGGTTAGCCTGGAACTGGAAATGGAAGCCGCCGGTGCAGAGGATGACTGGGATGATGACCACGTTCATGGCCCGGATTGTCAGCACTGATGCTGCGGCATTTGTAATGCATTCTCATTAGTTAATTTTGTTAACTGTCTTTGTTTCTATAGTTTTTATGTATTGTCCTGCTTGAATCAATTCATAAGCCAAAGTCGCCAGAGTTGTTTATCGTAGGCACGCTCATTGAAGTGACACCCTGACGAGGGTGGCCCTGTATGGATACCATTATGAAAAGCGCTGAAATTCGCGAAGCTTTCCTTAAGTTTTTTGAAGAGAAAGGTCACGCCCGTGTAGCGTCCAGCTCACTGGTGCCGGATAACGATCCGACCCTGCTGTTTACCAATGCCGGCATGAAC
>CAZMLX010000106.1:3817-7870 GCA_964567275.1 uncultured Thiopseudomonas sp.
GTTTCCTCGGTCTGGACAAGCGCAGCTATACCCGTGCCACCAGCAGCCAGAAGTGCGTGCGTGCCGGCGGCAAGCACAACGACCTGGAAAACGTCGGCTACACCGCGCGCCACCACACCTTCTTTGAAATGCTGGGCAACTTCAGCTTTGGTGACTACTTCAAGCGTGATGCCATCGCCTATGCCTGGGAGTTCCTGACCAGCGATCAGTGGATGAAGCTGCCCAAGGACAAACTGTGGATCACCGTTTACCACACCGACGACGAAGCCTTTGAAATCTGGCGGGACGTGGCCGGTGTGCCTGTCGAGCGCATTATCCGCATTGGTGACAATGGTGGCGCACCCTATGCGTCCGACAACTTCTGGGCGATGGGTGATACCGGCCCTTGCGGTCCCTGTACCGAAATTTTCTACGATCACGGCGAACATATCTGGGGCGGCCTGCCAGGCAGCCCTGAAGAAGACGGTGATCGCTATATCGAAATCTGGAACAACGTCTTCATGCAGTTCAACCGCACCGCCGACGGTGTGCTGCATCCACTACCCGCACCCAGTGTGGACACCGGTATGGGGCTGGAGCGCATCAGCGCCGTCATGCAGCACGTCAACTCCAACTACGAGATTGACCTGTTCCAGAACCTGCTGGCTGCCGTGGCGAAGGCCGTTGGCTGCGACAACGATGATAATCCGTCACTGAAAGTCGTGGCCGACCATATCCGTTCCTGCAGCTTCCTGATTGCCGATGGCGTGTTGCCGTCCAATGATGGCCGTGGTTATGTGCTGCGCCGCATCATTCGCCGTGCCTGCCGGCATGGCAACAAACTGGGTGCGAAAGACAGCTTTTTCTACAAGATTGTTGCCGCACTGGTCACCGAAATGGGCGCCGCTTTCCCCGAGCTGAAACAGCAACAGGCGCAAATCGAGCGGGTGCTGAAGGGCGAAGAAGAGCAGTTTGCCAAAACCCTGGAACAGGGCCTGCGCATCCTGGAGGCTGATCTGGCCGATCTGCAAGGCAGCGTGATTCCCGGCGAAGTGGTGTTCAAACTCTATGACACCTATGGCTTCCCGATGGATCTGACCGCCGATATTGCCCGCGAGCGCGGGCTGACCGTCGATGAAGACGGCTTTGAGTGCGAAATGAACGCCCAGCGCGAACGTGCCCGTGCTGCCAGTGCCTTTGGTCTGGACTACAACAGCCTGGTCAAGGTTGACGGCAAAACCGATTTTCTTGGTTATACCGATTTGCGCACCAGCGGCAAGGTGCTGAGCCTGCTGCGTGACGGCAAAGCCGTTGAGCAGGCGGTTGCTGGCGATGAGTTGGTGGTGGTGCTGGATCAAACCCCGTTCTACGCCGAGTCAGGCGGTCAGGCGGGTGACTGCGGTTACCTGTTGGCTGATGAGTTGCGTTTTGAAGTACGAGACACCACCAAGGCTGGCGACGCAGTGTTGCACCATGGTGTGCTGCTGCAAGGCAGTCTGCAAAACGGCCAGAGTGTCCAGGCCGAAGTGGATGCCAATGTGCGCCAGGCCACCGTGCTGAACCACTCCGCTACCCACTTGTTGCACGCTGCACTGCGTGAAATTCTGGGCGGGCATGTACAGCAAAAGGGTTCGCTGGTGGACAGTCAGCGCCTGCGCTTTGACTTCAGCCACTTTGAAGCGGTAACGCCCGAGCAAATCACTGCGCTGGAAGAGCGGGTCAACCAGCAGATCCGTCTGAATACTGCGGTAGAAACCTGCGAAACCGATATGGAAACCGCCAAACAGATGGGTGCAATGGCGCTGTTTGGCGAGAAATATGGCAATGATGTGCGGGTGTTGAGCATGGGCGACGGCTTTTCGGTCGAGCTGTGCGGCGGCACCCACGCCAAGCGTACCGGTGATATCGGCCTGTTCAAGATTGTCAGCGAAGGCGGCATTGCCTCTGGCGTGCGCCGTATCGAGGCGGTGACCGGCGAGCTGGCCTGGCAGTGGGTCAAAGACAGTGAAAACACCCTGCGTCAGCTGATGGGGCTGGTGCGCGGCAACCGGGACAACCTGCTCGACAAACTGCAGGGCGTGCTGGAACACAGCAAGGCGCTGGAAAAAGAACTGCAACAGGTCAAAGCCAAAGCAGCCAGCGCTGCCGGCAGTGATCTGGCCGGTCAGGCCAAAGACATCAATGGCGTGAAAACCCTGGCGGCCCGTGTTGACGGTCTCGACAACAAGGCACTGATGGACCTGATGGACCAGCTGAAAAACAAGCTGGGCAGCGCCGTCATCCTGCTGGCCTCCGAGTTTGAGGGCAGGGTGGTACTGGTGGCGGGCGTGACCAAAGACCTGACCGGCCAGTACAAGGCGGGTGAGCTGATGCGCCAGGCCGCTGCGGCGGTCGGCGGCAAGGGTGGCGGTCGTCCCGACATGGCGCAGGGCGGTGGCAGCGAAGTGGCCAAACTGGCCGAAGCGCTGGCGCTGGTTGAAGCTTTCGTCGGTCAGGGAGCCTGACCGATGGCGCTCTATGTACAAAAGTTTGGTGGCAGCTCGGTGGCCAATATCGAGCGCATCGGGCAGGTTGCCGACAAGGTGCAGCGTTTTCATGCCGAAGGTCACCAGGTTGTGGTGGTACTGTCGGCCATGAGTGGCGAAACCAACCGCTTGCTGGAGCTGGCGCAGCAGGTGGATGCCCATCCGTCACCGCGCGAGCTGGACATGATGGTCTCCACCGGTGAGCAGGTTACCATTGCTTTGCTGGCTATAGCGCTGGAGAAGCGGGGTGTGCCGGCACAATCCATGACCGGTTGGCAGGCGGGCATTCGTACCGATTCGGCGTTTGCCAAGGCCAGGGTTGAGGAAATTGACGGTAGTCATATCAGTCAGCTGCTGAATGCTGGCAAAGTAGTAGTAGTTGCCGGTTTTCAGGGGCTGGATGCCGACCAGAATATCACTACCCTGGGGCGGGGTGGTTCGGATACCACAGCGGTGGCATTGGCTGCGGTGTTAAAGGCGGACGAGTGCCAGATTTACACCGATGTGGACGGGGTGTACACCACCGACCCGCGGGTTGAGCCCAAAGCCAGGCGACTGGAAAGCATTACCTTTGAAGAAATGCTGGAAATGGCCAGCCAGGGTTCGAAGATTTTGCAGATCCGTTCGGTCGAATTCGCCGGCAAATACAATGTACCCCTGCGTGTCCTGCACAGTTTTCAGGACGGGCCGGGTACGCTTATTACAGTGGAGCAGGATGAGCCCATGGAACAGCCGATCATTTCCGGCATTGCTTTCAACCGTGACGAAGCCAAGCTCACCATACGTGGTGTGCCTGATACCCCGGGCGTAGCCTCGCGCATTCTTGGTGCCATTAGTGCGGCCAATATTGAGGTGGACGTCATTGTCCAGAACGTTGCCGAAGACAACACCACTGATCTGACCTTTACCGTGGGCAAGCTGGACTACGACAAGGCACTGCAGATTTTGCAGCGCACCGGTGATGAGCTCGGCGCCAGGCAGGTCAACGGTACCAGCGCCATTGCCAAGGTTTCCATCATCGGGGTGGGCATGAGATCCCATGCTGGCGTTGCCAGCCGCATGTTTACTGCGCTGGCGCGGGAAAATATCAATATCCAGATGATTTCCACCTCTGAAATCAAGGTTTCGGTGGTGATTGATGAAAAATACACCGAGCTGGCCGTCCGTGCGCTGCATGACGAGTTTGGCCTGGATGTACCTGTGGGAAGCCAGGCCTGACCCTTGTTGGCGCAGACCTGACAACCTTGTATTACCTAAAGGAGAAATGGAATGTTAATTTTGACCCGTCGTGTAGGCGAAACCCTGATGGTTGGTGATGATGTCACCGTTACCGTGCTGGGCGTAAAAGGCAACCAGGTGCGTATCGGTGTGGATGCACCCAAGGATGTTGCTGTGCATCGTGAAGAGATTTATCAGCGCATTCAGAAGGAAAAAGAACAGCCGGACGATTGAGCGTATAAATCCTTTGCAAATGTAAAAAAACTCTGTATTATGCGTCCCCGTTACGGAGAGGTGGCCGAGAGGCCGAAGGCGCTCCCCTGCTAAGGGA
>CAZMLX010000107.1:0-544 GCA_964567275.1 uncultured Thiopseudomonas sp.
CAGGTCCGTACCTTCCGGGACGGCGACATGCTGATTGAAGAGCATGTCTTCCGCGGCCAGGTTTACGAAGTCAAAGTCACCCCCGACAAGGGCAAACCCTACTACCTGCGCCGTGCCGACGGCCAGGAAGGCCACAACAGCGAAACCGGCCAACGCCAGCTCCGCCTGCCCTCCTGGAGAATTCGCAGCTGGTAGGTGTTTTTTGTACTGTGGTGACAAGGGCTGTCCGGGGTGCTGCATCAGGCTGACGCTGGCTCGGTCCGCTAAAGCGGCCCAAACCGCTAATGCCTGACGCAACACCCCGAACAGCCCAACACACCGGGTACGAGCGGGAAGATTATGCCCCGCCACCCGTGGTGGCGGGGTGCTGTCGCTGTGCTGGTTGCAAACATTGCAGCCGACCTGACAGCCCTTCCATGCAGCCGCCTTCAAAAAAGTGTAAAACCCTCAAACCAGCACGCATCAGCAGCCCGGCAAAGCCGGGCCACCCCCCCCACCCGCACAAGGGTCAAGCTGGAGCGGCAGGGCCGAAGCAAAGCCTTGT
>CAZMLX010000107.1:644-7848 GCA_964567275.1 uncultured Thiopseudomonas sp.
TGACATGGGCGACGTGTCGACCGTGGCAACTCGAGCTTTGCGCAGCGCCCTGCCGTTCCAGCCACCACGGTGCAAAATAAAACCAGCTCCCAACACAAAACCCTCAAACCAGCATGCGTCAGCAGCCCGGCAAAGCCGGGCCACTCCCCACTCGCACAAGGGTCAAGCTGGAGCGGCAGGGCCGAAGCAAAGCCTTGTTGACATGGGCGACGTGTCGACCGTGGCAACTCGAGCTTTGCGCAGCGCCCTGCCGCTCCAGCCACCGCAGTGCAAAACACCCCCCATCAAGAAGAACAACTCAACGGCCACCCCTGTTTCTCCAGCGCCGTCGGGCTCGCAAAGCCCTCAAAACCCGCCACCGGCGTAAAAGGCTGCGACATCAACCGGTGCAACTCTCGTACCGGTTGATAATCCTGCCGATGTGCTGCCTCAATCACCTCTTGAATCAGGGCATTGCGCAGCACATACAGCGGGTTGACCGCCTGCATGGCCTGTTGGCGCACGCTATTGTCCCGCCCGGCCGGCATCGCCCGCTGCCACCATTCTTGCAACCAGTGCTGCATGGCTTCCGGCTGACGGCATTGTCCGGCCAGCGGCAACAATGCCTGCACATCCGCCGCATCCGACAGCTGACGGAAAAACAGGTTGTAATCCAGCTCCGAGGCTTCCAGCAGCGCCAGCAGGCGATCAACCAGCGCCTGATCCCGTGCGTCTTCGCCCGGCAGCCCCAGCCGTGCCCGCATCAGTTCCAGATAGCATGCTGCATACTGCGGCTGATAGCTGGCCAGTGCCTGGCGCAAGGCATCCAGAGCTACCCGGCCGGTAAAGGTTTGTGCCAGCGCTGTCAGATTCCATTCGCCCATTTCCACCTGCCGGTTGAAGGCATAGCGCTCACCAATGTCGGAGCTGTTGCAGACATAACCCGGCCGATAACGTTCCAGAAAGGCAAAGGGCCCGTAATCCAGGGTGTCGCCCACAATCGACATGTTGTCGGTATTCATGACTCCATGACAAAAGCCATAGGCCTGCCAGCCGGCCAGCAACTTGGCCGTACGCCGGGTGACTTCGGCAAACAGCGCTTCCACCGGATTGTCCGCCGTCAGACACTGCGGGTAGTGCTGTTCCAGTACATAGTCCATCAGCTGGTGCAGCTGCTGGTACTGGCGGGTGTAGTAAAAATATTCAAAATGGCCAAAACGGACATGGCTACGGGCCAGCCGCAACAGGGTGGCGGCGGTTTCAGTCAGCTCGCGGCGCACCGGCATGTCCGAGCCGGCCACCGCCAGCGCCCGGGTGGTGGCGATGCCCAGCGCCGCCAGATGCTCACTGGCCAAAAACTCGCGGATACTGCTGCGCAAAACCGCGCAGCCATCGCCATCACGGGAAAACGGCGTGATGCCGGCGCCTTTCAGATGCAGGTCCCACAGCTCACCCTTGCTGTTGCGCAGCTGCGCCAGCAGCTGGCCCCGGCCATCACCCAGTTGCGGCGTGTAGCCGCCAAACTGGTGGCCGGCATACACCATCGCCAATGGCCGGATGCCATTCAGGGTTGTTTGTCCGGCCAGCAGCGCCAGAAACTCCGGCTGCTGCAACAGCTGCGCCGGCCAGTCCAGCAAAGCCGCCGCCTGCTCGCTGGCTACCACCAGCTGCGCCCGGGTCAAAGGCCGGGGCTGTACCCGCACACAAAAGTGGGCGCCCAGCCGGGCATAGGCTTCGTCGGCATGCAGCTGTAACCCTGCGAATTGAACTCTATTCATGATTAGTCCTTGCACCAAGGCAGATGGGCTGCCGCCGCCGGCTGCAGTCGTCATAGTCCGGACACAAGCAGCGCTACCGCCGGGCATCCGTTTGCAACCGGTTACGGCATAGGTACACCGCTCCAGTTCATCTCGTCACCCTGGCGGCTGCGGATATGGACATCCATCTGCTGGAATGCCATCTGGATGCCGGCGGCACGGAAGCGTTCAATCAGGCGGTTGTGTACCTCGTCAATCGACGGGTTGCGGTCGCTGATTTCACCGACGTGATAACGCATTTCGTGATTGAAACTGCTCGGCCCCACTTCCAGAAACAACACCACCGGCTCCGGGTCTTCCAGAATGCGCGAGTTTTCCTGCATGGTTTCCAGCATCAGCTTGCGGGCCAGTTCCAGGTCGGCGTCGTACGCCAGCCGGATATGCAGGGTAATGCGGGTCACGCTATCACTGAGCGACCAGTTGAGCAGGCGTTCGGTCACAAATACCTTGTTGGGAATGATGCTTTCCTTGCGGTCAAACTCGGTGATGGTAATGGCACGAATGCGGATGCGGCTGACGGTACCGGTCATGTCGCCAATGGTCACCAGATCGCCAATGCGTACCGGCTTTTCAAACAGGATGATCAAACCAGAAACAAAGTTGGCAAAGATTTCCTGCAAGCCAAAACCCAGGCCCAGCGACAGTGCCGCCACCAGCCACTGCAGCTTGTTCCAGCTTACGCCCAACGCAGCCAGGGTAGCCACAATGCCGATTGAAGAAATGCTGTAGGAGACCAGCCGCATCACCGCATAGGAACTGCCCTGGGTAAGCCGGAAGCGGGACAGGAACAGTACCTCAAGCAGGCCAGGCAGGTTACGTGCCAGCATCACCGTCATGCCGACAATCACCAGCGCATTCATCAGGTTGCGCAAACTCAGCAAACTGATCGGGCCGCCTGCGGCATCCAGCTGGTTGCTTTCATAAAGCACCACATTGTCCAGATAGGCCAGCAGGCTGATAACATCGGCCCAGACCCAGTACTGCATCACCACAAAGCCGGCCAGCAGCATAAAACGCGCCAGCCGCAATGACTGCTCATTGGCTTGCACCAGATCCAGCCCCTGCTCGTCATGGCCATCGGTGCCGTCCTGCTCCTGCTGTCGCTGGGCACGGTGCCAGGCCAGCCGGCGGGCGGCAATGGTCAGCCCCCGCTCCAGCAGCGCACGCAGGATAAACCACAGCATCAACAGCGCCAGGCTGGTCAGCAACCGGTCACTCAACTGCAGCACCGTATAGTAATAGCCGGCCACCAGCGCACCGACAAACACCAGTGGCACCAGCGCCATGGTCCAGCCGGCCAGCCGGGCAAACCAGGGCAGCTGGCTATACTCGCGCGACAACAGATTGCCAATCAGCGCACTCAGCACCAACAAGCCGGCAGCCAGCAGCAGCATGCCCAGTACGTCATCACCCAGCCTTGACAGGTTGGCCTGTACCAGCGGTACCAGCAGCGCCAGCAGCCACACCGTCAGCGATATCCAGGCCACCCGCCGGCGCAAAAAGCGTACCGTGTCCGCAGGCCATTGCAGGTGCAGCTGGGCCACCCCGCCTTCGGTCAGCAGCCGATAAGCAAGCGAAAACACCAGTCCCAGCCTGGCCATATTGATCAGGGCGTTACCCAGCTCATAGGCCGCACCTTGCGATTGCAGGCGGGCCAGCCAGCCGGCACTGCCCAGCCAGGCACTGAGCGGCAAAATCAGCAGCAACACCGACAGCACCGCCACCGGCGTGTAATGCTGGCGATCGAGCAAATAGTGGCCAATATTGCTTTCGGCGTGCCGTACCCGGGAACACAGCCAGTTACGCTTCCACAGCACCAGCAAGGTCAGCAGTAGCGCCGGCAGAAAGCCGGCCGGGTTGGCCGTCCACGCCCGCCATAACTGCACCATCAGGCTGTCCGGGTCAAGATTGACGATCTGCTGCACCAGCCGCTTCGGCAGAGCTTTGAGCCAACCGCCATCCAGCGGCTTGTTGCTCGGCACCCAGAACATTTGCTCGTCCAGCACTGCCCGCAGCCGTACCGCCATGGTCTGCAGCTGCTTCTGATCCAGCTGCACGGCAATCGCCTCGCTCAGGTAAGCGTTCATTTCATGGTTCAGCCGGTCAACCAGTTCGCTGCGCACCCGTACCAGCCCGCTCAGCGCCGTACGTAACGCCTGTGCATCTTCCGGCAGCTCGGCCAGTTTGAATTCCACATAATCATCCGGACGCTGCAAGTTTTCCCGCAGCTGGCGCAATTCAAACTGGTTAAGGCGGGTATCGGCAATCTGCTCGGCCAGGGTGCGGTCAATGGTCAGCTGCGGCAGCGCCTGTTTTTGCTGGTACAAAATCTTGGCCAGCAACAGGCTGCCCTGCAGCACGCTGATTTGCTCGTCCAGCGCCCGATCCATCTGTTGCAGGTTGTCCAGTTGCTGACGCACCTCCACCGCTTTCTGGCTCAGCTGGTTGCGCCGTTCGGTAATGTTCAGCAAATAGTCGGACAGCCGCAGATTGAGGTTGCTCTCTTTAAGCAGCAGCGCATCTTCACCGGCCTTTTCCACACCCAGCGACTGTTCCTGCACAGTCAGCTCGGATGCAGCCTGACGCTTTTCGCTCAGCAGCGTCTGCAGCCCCTGCAACCGCTCTTCCGCCAGCCTGACCCGCAACGCCAGTAGCTCACGATTGCTGGACACCAGGTCCTGCAAGCTGCTGTTGGCCGCCAGCTCGGCCTGACGCAAACGGTTTTTGGCCTGCAAAGCTTCCAGCTCGGCATTCAGGGCGTCTTCACGCTCGGCCAGCAGCAGCGCCTTGCCGCCTTCACGGGTCGACTTGAGCTGGGCAGAAATTTCCTGCAACCGCTTCTGGTTGGTGGTGATTTCCAGCTGGGCCCGTTCCGGGCGGGTCTGGGTACGCACAATAAGCGCATTGGCTTCGCCCAGCTCCTGCTGCCAGCCACTCAGTTCGTGCAGCTGTGCAGCCACCTGTTGTTCCAGCTCGGCAGCAGTTGCCTGTTGCGGCAGCCGTTCACGGCCAGCGGTCTGCAGCAGCTGGGTCATGGTTTGGCGGTTTTTGCTAATCTGTGCGGCGGCGCCGGCCAGCTGTTGTTCCAGCTCGCGCTGTTCTTGCCGGGTTCGTTCAGCCTGCTCCAGCCACACCAGAGTCTGTTCCATCGCCTGCTGAACAGTCTGCTGCTCGGCCGGGGCCAGCTGACGGTCACCCAGCCCCGCCAGGTTTTTCTTCAGCAAGTCCACCGTTGGCAAGGCAGCCAATGCCAGCCCGGGCAACAACCACACCAGCAGGCCCAGTGCCTGCCAAAAACCTTTTTTGTTCATGCCCAGCGGCTACCTGTAAAAATCAGCGTCCTTCTCAGGCAGGCTCCGGCCTGACTTCGGGAAAACGCAAGCCCACTTTGCTGACCCGGTTGTTTTCCATCTCGGCCACCGTCCAGGTCAGTCCCTGCCACACAATGTAATCCCCTACCACGGCTTCCCCGCCCACCGCAGTGGTCATAAACTCGGCCAGGCTCTCCCGGGCGTGATGACCGGCCAGCTCCAGCCCGTACACAGCGGCAACATCGCCCAGCTGGGCAGCACCCTCCAGCACAAAGTCGCCAAAAAAGTGGAAATCGCCACGCTCCGGCGCTTCGCTAAACAACCGGCCCAAAGCCGGCAAGTCGTCCTCGTGGCCAATCACGCACAGCACATCACTTTCCTGCAGCTGGGTGCTGCCTGTCGGGTGCAACAGGCGATTGTTACGAAACAGCGCCGCAATACGGGTACCGGCCGGCATTTTCAGCTCGCGCAACTGGGCACCCACACACCACTTGTCCTTGCGCAACTTGTAAACAAACAGCTCCCACTGGCTGGTGGGATAAATTTCCAGCCCGGCCCGTGAAATGGGGGCCGGTGCCGGTGGCACCTCCACCTTGGCCTTGCGTGCCGCCCAGGGCAGGGTCGAGCCTTGCAAAATCAGCGATACCAGCACAATAAAGAAGGCCACGTTAAAGAACAGCTGGGCATTGGGCAGCCCGTATACCAGCGGGAACACCGCCAGAATTACCGGTACCGCACCACGCAAACCAATCCAGGATATAAACAGCCGTTCCTTGAGGTTAAAGCCCCGAAACGGCAGCAAACCGGCAAACACTGCCACCGGCCGGGCAAACAGGATCATCCACAGCGACAGCAACAAAGCCGGCACCGCAATCGGCAGCAACTCGTGCGGCGTCAGCAGCAGGCCCAGCACCAGGAACATGCCGATCTGGCTAAGCCAGGCCAGGCCATCGAACATATGCAAAATGCCATGGCGGTTGCGGATCGGCCGGTTGCCCAGCACCATGCCCAGAATATACACCGACAAAATACCGCTGCCGCCCAGCTGGCCGGCCAGCGCATAAACCATGATGCCGCCGCTCACCGCCAGCAGCGGATACAGGCCTTCGGCCACGGTCAAACGGTTGATAATTTGTAGCAGCAACCAGCCACCGGTCACGCCCAGCAAGGCGCCCAGACCGAACTGCTGAAGCAGGCTGCCGATGAACTCCATGCCAAACCCGGTTTTACCATCCAGCAACATGCCGATCAGGGTCACGGTCAGGAACATCGCCATCGGGTCGTTACTGCCCGACTCGATTTCCAGTGTGGCTCCCACCCGGTCATTCAAGCCCTTGCCATTCAGCAGGTTGAACACCACTGCCGCATCGGTCGAGCCCACAATGGAGCCGATCAGCATGCCTTCCAGCAGCGTCAGGTTGAACAGCCAGGCTGCCGCCAGCCCGGTCAGCACCGCCGTCACAATCACGCCAAAGGTGGCCAGCGACAAGGCCGGCCACAGTGCCACCCGGAAGGTCGCCACCCGGGTGCGCATACCGCCATCCAGCAAAATCACCGCCAGCGCCAGGTTACTGATCACATAGGTCAACGAGTAATCGTCAAAGACAATGCCGCCGATACCGTCGGTACCCGCCATCATGCCGACGCCCATGAAAATCACCAAAATGGGAATGCCGATGCGCGATGACACCGTACTGACCAGAATGCTGACGGCCACCAGCAGGCCACCGACAAAAAACCAGCTATTGGTTGCAGATAGATCCAAAATTTGCTCCATGAACAACAACGCCTGTTGCCCGCTACCGGCACACAGGATTCCAAAATCGTATATGACAGGCGATTCTACCTTGCTGCCCGAGGTTTTTTTGAAAATTTTCGGTACAACTGCAAAGTTTCCGGCAGATACCCTTATACTTTTGCCCATTTCCAGCCTGTCCGCCGCTTTTAACCGGCAAAGCTGGCTACTTCCAATCCTTATCAGGAACTTTTTGCCATGCCCTGTCCCGTTGAACAGCTGTCCCGGGTGTTCGCCAGCGACATCCCCCTGAGCCAGGCCATGGGGGTGCAGGTGCTGTGCTGGCAAGACCGCCAGTTGCG
>CAZMLX010000108.1:0-7810 GCA_964567275.1 uncultured Thiopseudomonas sp.
ATTTACTGCCAAGCGGGGCGCTTTATATCACAGTGCGACGCAGAACTCCAATTTTTTTGCAGCCCGGTTGTCTGTGCCCGCCTGGCGCTACCGTCTGTGCCGGACGGGGCAGGACTCGCTGAAAGTGGCCGGAAAAACCGGTTACAATGGCGCCCTTTCTTATAACCCTTCACCAAGGCAGTGTGATGACCCAGCCCGAAGTCCTCTCGGTCAGCCAGCTTAACCAGCGGGCCCGCCATTTGCTGGAAGATGTGTTCCCGGCCATTGTGGTAGAGGGCGAAATTTCCAACCTGGCCCGTCCGGCCTCCGGTCACCTGTACTTTACCCTCAAGGATGCCGGTGCCCAGGTGCGGTGCGCCTTCTTCCGCCAGAATGCCCAGCGTACCCGCCAGCAGGCTGAAAACGGCACCCTGGTACGGGTTACCGGGCGCCTGTCCATTTATGAGGGGCGGGGTGATTACCAGCTGATTGTCAGCCAGCTGGAGGCCGGTGGCGAGGGCGCCCTGCGGGCCGCTTTTGAAGCGCTCAAGCAGCGCTTGCTGGACGAAGGGCTGTTTGCTGCCGAACGCAAGCAGCCGCTGCCCCGCTTTCCCCGCCGCATCGGGCTGGTAACCTCGGCCAGCGGTGCGGTGCTGCGTGACATTATCAGCGTCTTTGCCCGCCGGGCGCCGCATATCGAGCTGGTACTGGTGGCCACGGCCGTACAGGGCAAAGAGGCTACCGCACAGATCGTCACGGCCCTGCAGCGGGCCGACCGGGCCGGCTTTGATGCCATTATTCTGGCCCGTGGTGGCGGCTCGCTGGAAGATCTCTGGTGCTTTAACGAAGAGTCCGTGGCCCGTTGTCTGGCCGGTTTGGCCACGCCGGTGGTCAGTGCCATCGGTCACGAAACCGACACCAGCATCAGCGACTTTGTCGCCGATGTACGGGCCCCCACCCCCACTGCGGCGGCCGAGCTGCTGTCGCCCGACCGCCAGCAACTGCTTGAGCTGTTGCGCAGTCAGCAACTGCGCCTGCAACGCCGCATGCAGGTACTGCTGCAACACGGCCAGCTGCAGCTGGACAGCTGCCAGCGCCGGCTGCGACACCCGCGCGAGCGCATTGAACAAAATATGCAGCGGCTGGACGAGCTGTATTTGCGGATGCTGCGCAGCATCCGCCAGCAGCAGGACCAGCAGCTGCAGCGGCTGCAACATTTGCAGCGAGCCCTGAACGGCAAGCAGCTGCAGACCCGGCTGCTGCAACAGCATGCGCAGCTGGACGGCTTGCAACAGCGACTGCGCCGCAGCCTGCTGCAAACGCTGGAACAGCGCCAGCAGCAGTTTCACCAGCAGGTGCAGGCGCTGCAGCTGGTCAGCCCGCTGGCCACGCTGGAGCGTGGCTATGCCATTGTCCGGGACGATCAGCAGCGGGTTATCCATAGTGTTACCCAGACGGCCCCCGGCCAGCCGCTCAGTGCCCGTCTCGCTGATGGCACACTTGAACTTCAGGTACTGGCGGTACAGCCATCCTGATCCGACTTTGATTACCAAGGAGCCCCCATGCATTCCCTGCAACACCTCTGGACCCAATGGACCACAGCTTACCCGCTGCTGGAAACCCTGGCCTACTGTGCCGGTCTGATCCTGCTGTCGGCGCTGGTCAACCAGGTTGTCAAAAAGATACTGGTCAAGGGCTTTTACCGCCTGCTACGCCAGTTTACCCAGCAAGGGAGCGAAGATTTTGGCGTCATCAAGCGGCTGGCCAATATCGCCCCGGCACTGGTGATTGGCCATGGCGTGCAGCTTGTTCCCCATCTGCCCGAAGCGCTGGTCAGCATTATTCGCAACCTGACCGGCGCCTTTATCATTCTCACCCTGGCCATGGCCCTGAGCGCCCTGCTCGACTTTATCAATGCCCTCTATACCCGCAGCAAGGGCGAGCACCGGGCCTCCATCAAGGGCTATTTACAGGTGGTCAAGCTGGTGATCTATGCGCTGGCCACCCTGCTGATGATCGCCACCCTGATTGACCGCTCGCCGCTGATCCTGTTTTCCGGACTGGGGGCGATGGCCGCAGTGCTGATGCTGATTTTCCAGGACACTCTGCTGTCGCTGGTGGCCAGCGTGCAGATTTCTTCCGGCGACCTGATCCGGGTGGGTGACTGGGTGGAAATTCCGGCACTGGGCGTTGATGGCGATGTGACCGATATCGCCCTGCACAGCATTACCATCCGCAACTTTGACAAGACCATTACCACGGTCCCGACCAAGCGTTTTATTACCGATGCGGTAAAAAACTGGCGCGGCATGCAGGAAAGCGGCGGCCGCCGGATCAAGCGCAGCCTGCTGGTTGACCAGCAAAGCATCCGTTTTCTGAGCCCGGACGACCTGGCCCACCTGCGCCAGTTCAAGCTGATGTACGGTTATTTCGACACCAAAATCAACGAGCTGGACCAGTGGAACACCCGCCATGTGCAGGCCAAAACCGGCGAAACCTTCGACACCCGCCGCCTGACCAACCTGGGTACCTTCCGTGCCTATATCGAGCGTTATTTGCGCAACCACCCCGGCGTAAACCAGGGCATGCTGATGATTGTGCGCCAGCTGCAACCCACCCCGGAAGGCCTGCCGCTGGAGGTGTACTGTTTTACCAGCACCACCGCCTGGGTGGCGTACGAAGGTATCCAGTCGGATATTTTTGACCACTTGCTGGCCATTGCGCCGGAGTTCGGCCTGCGTGTCTATCAGGCACCCAGTGGCGGTGATTTCGCCCGGCTGCTGGAGGCCGGCCGGCCACAGGCCGGTGCTTCCTTCACGGAGCAGACAGCGGCACAATAAAAAACGCCAGACCAGACCTGAACGGTTGCGGCTGTCCGGCATCCTTGCCCCGCACGTTCCAGTCTGACTGGCGTTCCTCTCCAACCGGTTGCCGACACGCACAAGTTTTGCCCGCCTGTTGTGCCGGCCGCCGGTCTTTTGAGGTGTTAAAAGCTCATGTCAACGCGAAGCCACCAGGTACGGCCCTGCTCGTTGATCCTGGAATCCGCCGGCAGATCAAATCCGGCATTGCCAGCCAGGTTCAGATGCTCGCTGTACTTCTTGTTGAACAGGTTGTCGATACCGCTGCTCAGCTTCCAGTTGCTGTTGATGCGATACGCGCCGTTCAGCGAGAACACACCGAAACCGGAGCTGGGACCGAAGTCCTTGCCGCTCACGTTTCCTCTGTCATTGTCGACACGGCCCTGTTTCCTGACCAGTCGCCATAATGCCGCACTGCTCCAGTCGCCCTGCTCATACGCCATGCTCAGGCGTGCTTCCAGTGGCGGCATTTGCGGCAGTGCGCGGCCATCGCTGGTGTTCTTGCCCCAGGCATAGGCCAGGCTGGTTTCCGCCTTCCAGCCCGGTGCGAAGCGGTGTGAGCCACCCAGCTCGGCACCCATGATTCGGGCGTTGACGTTGCGCGCAGTGCTGGCAGCACCTGTGTATTCAAACAGCATGTAATCCTGGATACGTCCCACATAACCGGAGGCCCAAAGTTCATACGGCCCCTGGGCATACTGGATGCCGAAGTCCAGCTGAGTGGTTTTTTCCGGATCTATTGTTGCAAAGGCAGTCGGCGCATGGGTTTGGGTTGCAGCATCCGCCTTATAGCTAGCCGAAAACATTTCCCAATAGTCCGGGAAACGCTGACTATGACCCAGTCCCAGATAAGCCGTGGCCGGCAGGCTGGCAAGATCGCGCTCATGCCGGACAAAGCCACTGAGCAAGGTCTTTTTGCGGGTCTTGTTTGCCGTTTGGTTGGGCACACAATTGCCGGTCCCCATATTCCCCAAGGTACATGCCGGAATATTCCGCCGGTTTGGTAGAGCAAGAAACTCTCGTTTGTCCTTGGCTTTATGTCGGTCCAGTCGCAGGCCACTGATCAGCCGATCACGTTCGGACAGCGCCCAGGTCAACTCAGCAAAGGCACCGATTTGGTCCATTTCCGCATCCTTGACCATATTGCTGTGCAGCGGCCCCGGCATGGTGCCGTCCCGTGCGCGCAAACGGTGCCAGCTGGTTTGGCCATCGACACCAGCCACCAAGCCTACATCACCCCATTGCCAGCTGCTCTTGAAGCGTCCGCCCAGCGTGCGACGATCCACCTGGGTTGCCATGCTCATCATGGGCGTTGGCCGCAGCTTGTAGTTGTCCATGATGTGGTCGGCGTAGTTGTAGTACAGCTGGGCTTCCACCGACTGCCAGACATCACCCAGGTTTTCCTGCTTGTAACGCAGTGCCAGGCTTTCGCGTTTGAAGCGGGTACCATCCATGCCACGGCCGGCATAGCGGGACTCGCCATCGCCGGTGCCGCCGCTCAGCTCGAGCAGGGTGTCGTCGTTGGGCGTCCAGCCCAGTGCTACATCGGTGTTCCACTTGTTCCAGCGCGATGGCACCCGCCGGTTGTCGCCATCATTGTAGTCATTGGCTTTCGAGGCATTGCCCATCAGGCGCAGATAACCCTGCGCATTACCCATGGCCGCATCCACATTACGGTCGAAGCGGCGGTGGGAACCGACCAGCACGTTGGCATCGATCCGGGTACCGAAATCGTCGAACTGCTCGGGACCACGCTCGAACAGTACCGTGGCCGCCGAGTTGCCCGGCCCCCACTGCACGCTTTGCGGCCCCTTGATGACGGTCAGCTTGTCGTAGGTTTCCGGACTGATGTAGGAACTGGGCGAGTCCATGCGGCTCGGACAGGCACCCAGCATCTCGCCGCCATTGGTCAGCAGCTTGAGCCTGGAACCGAACATGCCGCGAAACACCGGATCACTATTCACCCCGCCACTGCGCATTGCAGAGAAACCGGGGATGGTTTTCAGATAATCGGCTCCGTCGCTGGCCGGTACCGGCTGTCGCGGCAGTTTGGGATCGGTGACCACCACACCGGGTGACTGCTGGGCTACCCCCGTCACCACGCTGGTGGGCAGATAGGTTGTTTCCTCAGCCTGGGTTAGCGGACTGGCCAACGCCAGAATAATGGCCACGGTCAATGGCTGGCGCACAAAAGAGGTCTTGTTCATGCTCTCTACCTGATCAACAAAAGTTTCAATATTTTTTGTCATGGCAAAGGCAATGCCGTGCTACATGCATGCAGAGCCGGGACGACAGCAAGACAGGCACGGCAGATATCCGGCAGCATGTCACCACACCCAACCAGCAGCGACAGTCTGACGGCCTCGAGGCCATGACGGTATCTTGCTGCACGCCCACGGCAATACGTGGCAGTTCAGCAATCAGGCAATGCCTTGTCAGGCAGACAGTGGCGGAGCTCTGGGGGCGGCATGCAACCGCAGGCGGGGAGACGGGATATCCGGCGCTTTCCAGGTGACGGAAAGCAGGCGCGCAGCCAGCAGCGGCAAGGCAAACACCAGCGCCAGCAACAGGGCCGGGCTCAGCGTGAGCAGCTCGCAATAGCCGCACATCTTCAGATTGTTGGCCCAGTCCGGCAGATGCGGATTCGGGGTGTGTCCCATCAATGCATGATGGTCGTGGTCTGCGTGGTCCTGCCGTGCATCCGCCAGTTTAACGCCCTGCTCTTCCAGCAGATATGGTTGCATGTCCGTCTGGAGGGCGGATCCGGCCATCACTGCCTGCACCCCGGATATCACGGGACCGAGCTGCATCATCAGCATGGCAAAACAGCCAAGCCAGAATGCAATGCGGCGGGACAGGCGCAGTTGTGGCACAGCAGGACTCCGGTTGACCACTGCGGGAAGTACATCTTAGCAAAAACCGGTACTTCGTACAGGTGACAAAGTGTCCTACTGACCGACAGCTTTACGCAAAAAATCGTATTTCTGCGCAAATAAACGAAACCACAAGCAACGCAAGAGACGATTTATTCCAAATTTAAATGGTTTGTTGCAAGACAAGATCTGTGCAGGTAGCTTAAACGCCATCCTCGGCCAAACCAGGCCGCTTTCGTGCAACAAAAACCTTACAAGGGTGCCACCATGACCATGTTGAAAAACCCCGCCAGCAAATACCGCCCTTATCCTGTTCTCAATCTTGCGGACCGCACCTGGCCCGACCGGACCCTGAACAAAGCCCCCATCTGGTGCAGTTCGGACCTGCGCGATGGCAACCAGTCGCTGATCGAGCCGATGAGCCCGGAAAAGAAACTGCGGTTTTTCAAGACACTGGTGCAAGTCGGCATCAAGGAGATCGAGGTCGGTTTTCCTTCTGCCTCACAGACCGACTTCGATTTCGTGCGCCTGTTGATCGAAAAGAACCTGGTACCCGATGACACCACCATCCAGGTACTGACCCAGGCCCGCGAAGACCTGATCGCGCGCACTTTCGAGTCCCTGCAGGGTGCGAAAAAGGCCATCGTGCATGTCTACAACGCCACTTCACCGTCTTTCCGCAAGATCGTGTTCCGGCAGGACAAGGAAGGCACCAAGGCATTGGCAGTGCATGCTGCGCAATTGCTGAAGAAGTATGCGGCCATGCAACCGGACACCGACTGGCGTTTCGAGTATTCACCGGAAACCTTCAGCGCCACCGAGCCGGAATTCGCCGTGGAGGTGTGCAACGCGGTCAGCGAAGTGATCCAGCCGACCGCCACCCACAAGCTGATCTTCAACCTGCCGGCCACCGTGGAAGTGGCCATGCCCAACGTCTATGCCGACCAGATCGAGTATTTCTGCCGCCACATCAACCAGCGCGACAAGATCGTGGTCAGCCTGCACACTCACAATGACCGGGGTACCGGTGTGGCCGCCAGCGAGCTGGGCCTTCTGGCCGGTGCCGACCGCGTGGAAGGCTGCCTGTTCGGCAACGGCGAACGCACCGGCAACGTGGACCTGGTCAATCTGGCGCTCAACCTCTATACCCACGGCATCGACCCGGAACTCGATTTTTCCGATATCGACGGCGTGCGCCGTGTGGTCGAGGAGTGCAACCAGCTGCCGGTACACCCACGCCACCCCTATGTGGGCGACCTGGTGCACACCGCATTTTCCGGCTCGCACCAGGATGCCATCCGCAAGGGCTTTGCCCAGCAGGATGCCGATGGTGTCTGGGAAGTGCCCTACCTGCCGATTGATCCGGCTGACATTGGCCGCAGCTACGAGGCCGTGATTCGTGTCAACAGCCAGTCCGGCAAGGGTGGCGTCACCTACCTGCTGGAACAGGAATACGGCATCAACCTGCCGCGCCGCATGCAAATCGAGTTCAGCCAGGTAATCAAGGCGGAAACCGACCGCAGCGGCACCGAAGTCAGCGCCAGCACCATCTACCAGATTTTGCAGGACGAGTATCTGGACGCCTGTGCGCCCTACAGCTATTGCAGCCACAGCCTGCAGGAAAGCAGCGGCACCAGCACAATCGCAATCGAGGTGGAGCACAACGGCCAGCGCAAAATCCTGAGTGGCAGCGGCAAAGGCCCACTGGAAGCACTGGTCAGCAGCCTGGGCATGGAGCTGGACATTATGGACTACCACGAGCACGCCATCGGCGGCGGCAGCACTGCCCAGGCAGCGGCCTATATCGAAGTACGCCACAACGGCCAGCCGGCCCGCTACGGTGTCGGAGTGGATGAAAACATCACCACCGCCAGCTTCAAGGCATTGCTCAGCGCCCTCAACCGCTCACTGTGCGAAACCGAAGCCTGAGCCAAAACCCACAGGCCGGGCGAGGCCAAAGCAAAGCCTCAGCGCCCCACCCGGCCTGCCACACCAAAGCCAAAACAAACCCCATGGATTCTGCGACTCCGCTTCGCTCTGCGCAGAATGACCGGGATTGGGCAAGAGGCGATGTCCCAAGGAGAAGCAGGAGCATCA
>CAZMLX010000109.1:0-3458 GCA_964567275.1 uncultured Thiopseudomonas sp.
GTCCGGCTGCGCCGGACTGCTGTCGCTGTGTTGGTTGTGGGGGGTGTATTTCGCTGGGCACTTTTCCCGTCATTCCGCGCGTAACGCAGTGAAGCCGCGGAATCCATTGTTGCCGTACACCATGGATCCTGCGATTTTGCTGTGCAAAACGAAGGATGACTGCTGAAGCTTGCCTCAGCAGCCAGCCGGATGTTGTAACAGGGCAGTACCTTGCAGAAAACAGGCGTCAGCAGCCCGGCGCAGCCGGGCTATATTCCTTCAATCGCCACGGTGTCTGATGGAAGCAGGCGGAGCCGCAGCAACGCCTTTAGCGCCATGAACGCCCTTGGGGCGGTCGTGGCAGCGCAGCGTTGTTGCGGCTTCGCCTGCGCACCACCACACCAGGGGCAAAAACTACCCTTTCTCTACCTGGTCAGGATACTGCACTGCCCACTGGGTAAAGCCGCCATTCATGCTGTACACCCGGTCAAATCCCTGACTGTTGAGCCAGGCGGCGGCGCTTTGGCTGGAGTGGCCGTGATAGCAGACCACTATGGTGGGGGCATCCAGGTCGGCTTGCTGAATAAACTGGCTCACCGAGTGGTTGTCGAGCTGGATGGCGCCGGGCATGTGGCCCTGGGTGTAGCTGTCTTCGTCACGGATATCGACAATGACCGCACCTTGTTGCATCAGTGCGGCAGCCTGTTCTATGTCCAGATATTCAAAGGGTTGCATGGGAATTCCTGTAGGCGGTGGTCTGCAATGGCGTCAGGGGCGCTGATTGCTGCAATCGCAGCGATGGTATTCGCCGGTTTCCAGATGGTAGAGGGTCATGGCTGCGCCCCAGACGCAGCCGGTGTCCAGTGCAATGGCGTTGGGATGGGTGCTGCGACCTTCCAGGGCGGCCCAGTGACCAAAAATGATGCGCTGGCTGTCCAGTACCTGGCCGGGATGGGCAAACCAGGGGGCAAAGCCCTCGGGGGCTTGATCGGGGCCGTTTTTCGCCTTGAGTTGCAGCTTGCCGTCGGCGGCGCAAAAGCGCATGCGGGTGAAGTAGTTGGTGATCACTCGCAGTCGTTCGGTGCCGCTCAGGGTGTCGTCCCAGCGCTTGGGCTTGTTGCCATACATGTCGAGCAGAAAATCGCTGATTTGCCCGTCATCCTGCAAAACGGCTTCAACTTCGGCAGCACGCTCCAGGGTCTGTTGCAGACTCCATTGGGGTGGAATGCCGGCGTGCACCATGACGGCATTGAAGGCCGGATCAAAGTGGGCCAGTTTCTGTTGACGCAGCCAGCCGACCAGCAGATTGCAGTCGGGCGCATCGTAGATTTCCTGAAAGGTGTCGTGTTTTTTACGAAAGTCGGCATGCCATACCGTGGCCAGAAAATGCAGGTCGTGGTTGCCCAGCACGATCACCAGTGCATCACGCATGCCGTACAAAAAGCGCAGGGTGCCGAGCGAGTCCGGCCCACGGTTGATCAGGTCGCCGACCAGCCACAGCCGGTCGCTGGCCGGATCAAACTGTACCTGTTGCAGCAGCTGTTGCAGCGGCTCAAGGCAGCCCTGCAGGTCGCCGACGGCATAGGTGGCCATGTCAGTGCAGGGCTCCGGGCTGGGCCAGGGTAAAGGGTGCAATGGGCGCATCAAACTCGGTGCCGTCTTCGGCCCGCATGCCAAAGCTGCCGTGCATGCTGCCGACTTCGGTGGCCAGCAGGGTGCCGCTGGTGTAGCGGTACTCGGTACCGGGCGGGATCACCGGTTGTTCGCCGACCACGCCCTGGCCACGGACTTCCTGGATTTTGCCGTCGCCGTCGGTGATGATCCAGTGACGGCTGAGCAGCTGGACCGGGCTGTCGCCCTGGTTGCGCACGCAGATGTCGTAGGCAAAGACGAACTTGTTTTCGGCCGGTTCCGAATGGTCGGCAATGTAGCGGGTTTCGACCTGCACGTGAATCAGGTTGTCAGTCATGACGGGTCTCCGTCAGCGGTGCGAATTGCGGCCAGACGATCGGCCAGTCGCACAAAGTCGGCAAGGGTCAGCTGTTCGGGACGCAGGCTGGCGTCGACGCCGGCGGCTTCGATGTCGTCTGCGCTCAACAGGGTTCTGAGGGTGTTGCGCAGGGTTTTGCGGCGCTGGTTGAAGGCTTCGCGCACGATGCGGTCCAGTGCCTGGTAATCCTGTGCCGGATAGGGCAGTTGCTGGTGTGGCACCAGCCGGACAATGGCCGAGTCGACCTTGGGCGGCGGGTTGAAGGCGCCGGGGCCGACATTGAACAGGTGCTCCACCTTGCAGTGGTACTGCACCATGATCGACAGCCGCCCCCAGTCACCGCCACCGGGGCCGGCGCACATGCGTTCGACCACTTCTTTTTGCAGCATGAAATGCATGTCGCTGATCAGGGCGGCATGTTCCAGCAGGTGAAAAATCAGCGGGGTGGAAATGTTGTAGGGCAGGTTGCCGACCACCCGCAGGCTGGCAGGTGCCAGCCCCAGTGTGGCGAAATCAAACTTGAGCGCATCGCCTTCGTGCAGGCAGAAGTTGGGCTTGAGGCCAAAACGCAGCTTGAGCAGCGGGATCAGGTCCTTGTCCAGCTCGATCACGTCCAGCTGGGCGCCACTGTCAACCAGCCCGCCGGTCAGGGCACCCTGGCCCGGGCCGATTTCAAGCAGACGCTCGCCCTGTTTGGGGTGGATGGCGCGCAGAATGCGGTCAATTACGCCGCTATCATGCAGAAAGTTTTGTCCAAAACGCTTGCGCGCCCGGTGTTGGTAAAGATCGGCCATGCTCAGCTCCGGAAAATCAGCGGGCTAGTGTAGCAAAGCCAACCCAAGGGGTCAGGTACATTTAAATGTGGATTCTGCAACTGCGCTGCGCTAAGTGAGAAGGACGAGGGCGGTTGTGGATGGCGCTTGCCGTCATCTGCGTTTTGCGTAGCAAAATTGCAGGATCCATAGTGTGTGGCCTATATGGATTCTGCAACTGCGCTGCGCTGCGTGCAGAATGACGATGGGGGTTGTGGATGGCGCTTGCCGTCATCCTGCGTTTTGCACAGCAAAATCGCAGGATCCATAGTGTGTGGCCTATATGGATTCTGCAACTGCGCTGCGCTGCGTGCAGAATGACGATGGGGGTTGTGGATGGCGCTCGCTGTCATCCTGCGTTTTGCACAGCAAAATCGCAGGATCCATGGCGTGCGGTATGCATGGATTCAGCAATTGCGCTGCGTGCAGATGACGGAGAGGGTTGGCAATAGCGTCCGTTGGCCCCGGTGGCCGGCTTACAACGCCAGCAAGATCGTTGCATGCCCAGCCAGTGTTCCTGGTTTTGCCAGTTTTTAAAATGATTTGCAGCGCTTGAAAGCATTCTGTAGGATTGAAAGCATTGAAAGCATTGAAAGCATTGAAAGCATTGAAAGCATTGAAAGCGTTTGGAGGAATTGACTATGGGCGTTCGGGCAGTGACAGTTCGGGACGTTCCC
>CAZMLX010000109.1:3558-7673 GCA_964567275.1 uncultured Thiopseudomonas sp.
GCGTTTGGAGGAATTGACTATGGGCGTTCGGGCAGTGACAGTTCGGGACGTTCCCGAAGAGGTGCACAGGGCCATTCGGGTTCGGGCAGCACAGCACGGCAGATCACTTCAGGCGGAAATGCTGGCCATTTTTGAGCAGGCAGTAAAACCTGAGGGGCGCATTAAACTGGGTGACCTGCTGGGCGAAATTGGGCGAGAAGTAAAGCTGACTGATGAAGAGGCAGCGGGTTTTCAGGGTGACGATTCACCAGCACGTGCGGCGATTTTCTAATGATTTTGCTTGATACTAATGTGCTCTCTGAACAGTTCCGGGCACAGCCTGACGAGCGGGCTTTGGCCTGGTTAAATGACCAAGCGTTAGAGACGCTTTTTTTGTCGGCAATGACGGTGGCGGAGATACGTGCAGGCGTTGCGCTGATGCCGGAAGGCAGGCGTAAAAAAATGTTGAATGACAGGATTGAACAAAAACTGCTTCCCCTGTTTGCAGGGCGTATCTTGCCGTTTGACATGTCCTGCACTAGAGCCTATGCAGCTGTACTTGCAACCGCCAAACAATCTGGTAGCGGTATTGCAGCAGCTGATGCCGTGATAGCAGCAACCGCCCTTGATGGAGGTTTTAGTGTAGCTACCAGGGACACAAGTACGTTTGAGGCGGCAGGCGTAATTGTGATTAACCCATGGGAAGAGGGGTTGTAGACGCTCACCTTATTAGGATCAGAATGCCAGCAGCACTTGCTGCATGCCCAGCCAGGGATCGCCGGCTTGTTGCCCTTTGGCCTGTTCGTCGATGGTTTGCAGTTGTAGCAGCAGCTGGTTCCAGTGGCCGGCACGCTGGCGTTGCAGGGCTTGCTGTACCAGCGGTTTGCGGTTGGCCGGCCAGATGCGGCTGGTGACCTGGCTGACCGCCTGGCCCTGTTCGACTTTGGCTGACAGCTCGGCCAGCTGGCGTATTTCGCGGGCCATGGCCCAGAGGATGACCGGTATTTCATTGCCTTCGCTGCGCAGGCCGGCAAGGATGCGCAGGCTGCGAACCCGGTCGCCGCCAAGCATGGCGTCGGTCAGGGTGAAGATGTCGTAACGGGCGCTGTCGGCAATGGACTGCTGCACGGTGTCCATGTCCAGGTGGCGGGCATCGGTCAGCAGCAGCAGTTTTTCAATTTCCTGGGCAGCAGCCAGCAGGTTGCCTTCCACCCGGTCGCTGATGAACTGCAACACATCGGGCTCGGCCGACAGCCCCTGTTGTTGCAAGCGCTGGCCCAGCCAGCGGGGCAGTTGCTCGGCGGTGACGGTGGCAATCTGGATGAAGCCGCACTGGGGGCTGTCTTGCAGCGCTTTGGCCCATTTGGTTTTTAGTGTGCTGCTGTCCAGCCGGGGCACGCTGATCAGCAGCAGGGTGTCTTCCGGCGGGCGTTCCAGGTACTCCAGCAGAACCTTGGCGCCCGTATCACCGGGTTTGCCGGAGGGAATATTCAGTTCGAGAATGCGCTTGTCGGCAAACAGTGACAGGCTGGCGCCGGCTTCGCGCAGCTGGTTCCAGTCGAAGCTGCGTTCGGCGTGAAACACCTTGCGTTCGTTGAAACCGAGCTCCCGGCAACGCTGGCGGATGCTGTCGCAGCTTTCCCGCTGCAACAACGGGTCGTCGCTGCTGACCAGATAGACCGGTAGCAGCTGCTGTTGCAGCTGGCCGGCCAGTTTCTCGGGATACAGGCGCATCAGTTCAACGGCAGCAGCTGTTGTTCATCCAGCAGGCGTTGTTGTTCGGCGGCACGGGCAGCGGCTTCGGCGTCGGCCCGCTGTTGGGCTTTGTCGCGCAGCAGGTCAAGCTGGGCCGGTTGCAGCGCCTGCAGGCGCATCATCAGCTGCATGACCAGCTCCTGGCGCATTTCTTCACGCAGCAGGTTGGCCTCTTCGGATGACGCCGAGACGTGGTTTTCGTTGTAGGCCAGGCTGCGCTGCACTTCGGCCTGTTCGCTGATCAGGGCCGGCAGGCTGGCGTGGCGGATTTCATAGCGGACGCTGCTGGTCAGCAGGTGCTCGGCATTGCGGGTACCGGCGGTAAAGCTGACGGTACGGCGGCTGTGCTCTTCACGGCCCAGGTGCAGGCTGTATTCGGCACTTTGGCTGAGGCTGACGCCCTGGGCTTGCAGGCGTTCCTGCAGGGCTTGTGCCAGCGGGGCCATGCGGTCGTCGGAGCTGAAACGTAGTTCTTTGACGGCAAAGTCAAAGCTGCCGGTGCCGCGCAGTTGAAAGCCGCAGGCTGACAGCACGACGGCCAGGGACAGGGTGAGCAGGTGGGTCAGGCGCATGGGTTTAACCTTTGTGGGTGTGGGTCTCGATTAGTTGGCAACAATATTAACCAGTTTGCCGGGCACGACAATCACTTTGCGGATGGTCTGGCCTTCGGTGTGGCGCAGCACGTTTTCGTTTTCACGGGCGCTGGCTTCGACTTCTTCACGGCTGGCGCTGGCCGGTACTTCAATGTGGCCACGCAGCTTGCCGTTGACCTGCACCACCAGTTGCAGGCTGTCCTGCACCAGTGCGCTGGCATCGGCGACCGGCCACTGTTCGTCGATGATCGGTGTGCTATGACCCAATTGCTGCCAGATGACGTGGCTGATGTGCGGCGCAATCGGCGACAGCAACAGGCACACGCTTTCCAGACCTTCCTGCAACAGGCTGCGATCCAGATCGGTTGCTGTTGGCGCTTTTTCCAGCGTGTTCATCAGCGTCATTACCTGGGCAATGGCGGTGTTGAACTTGTGGTGCTGGCTGATATCACGGCTGGCGTGCTCAATGGCGGCGTGGATGCTACGGCGCAGCTCTTTCTGTTCGGGGCTGAGGTTGTCCGGGGCGACACGGTTCACCGCACCGGCGCTGACGTGTTTGTGTGCCAAACGCCAGACGCGGCGCAGGAAGCGGCTGGCGCCTTCAATACCGGAGTCGGACCACTCCAGGCTCATCTCCGGTGGTGCGGCAAACATCATGAACAGGCGGCAGGTGTCGGCACCGTACTGGTCGATCATCACCTGCGGGTCAACGCCGTTGTTTTTGGATTTGGACATCTTCTCGGTGCCGCCGATTTCTACCGGCTGGCCGTCGGCCTTGAGTGTAGCCCCGATGGCTTTGCCCTTGGCATCCAGCTGCACCTCGACTTCCTCGGGGTTGAACCACAGGCGGCCGCCGTTGGGCTGCATGCGGTAGAAGGTGTCGGCCACCACCATGCCCTGGGTGAGCAGGTTGGTGAAAGGTTCGTCGCTGCCGATCAGCCCTTCGTCACGCATCAGCTTGTGGAAAAAACGGGCATACAGCAGGTGCAAAATGGCGTGTTCAATACCGCCAATGTACTGGTTGACCGGCAGCCAGTAGTCGGCGGCCTGTTTGTCGACCAGGCCGGTATCCAGTTTGGCTGAGGCGTAGCGGGCGTAGTACCAGGACGACTCGACAAAGGTGTCCATGGTGTCGGTTTCACGGCGGGCATCAGCGCCGCATGTCGGGCACTGGCACTCGTAAAACTCCGGCATCTTGGCCAGCGGGTTGCCGCTGCCGTCGGGGATGACGTTTTCCGGCAGCACCACGGGCAGCTGCTCTTCGGGTACCGGTACATCACCACAGCTTGGGCAGTGAATGATGGGAATCGGGCAGCCCCAGTAGCGTTGGCGGCTAATGCCCCAGTCACGCAGGCGGAACTGGGTTTTGCGCTCGCCGTGCGCTTTGGCTTCCAGATCGGCGACGATGGCGTCAAAAGCCGCCTGGAATGGCTGGTTGTCGTACTTTTCGCTGTTGATGGTCAGCACGTTGTCCTTGTCGGCGTACCAGTCCTGCCATTCTTTGTCGTTAAAGTGCAGGCTGTCGTCGGTGTTGCGGTACACCTGCCTGATCGGCAGGCTGTACTGGTTGGCAAATTCAAAGTCCCGCTCGTCATGGGCGGGTACCGCCATTACGGCACCTTCGCCGTAGCCCCACAGCACGTAGTTGGCGACATACACCGCCAGCTTGTCGCCGGTGAGCGGATGAATGACGAACTGGCCGGTGGCCATGCCTTTTTTCTCCATGGTGGCCATGTCGGCCTCGGCGGTAGGAGCAGTCTGGCATTCCTTGATGAAGGCGGCGATTTC
>CAZMLX010000110.1:0-2359 GCA_964567275.1 uncultured Thiopseudomonas sp.
GTGAACGTGGCTGATTTGCTGAACCGAGTACCTGGTGTACAGGTTTATCAGTCAGGCGGACGTGGTAGCGTCAGTGGTGTATCCATTCGCGGCACCACAACAGCACAAAGCCTAGTTTTGGTTGATGGTGTACGCATCGGCTCCGTCACTTTGGGCGGTGCCAACGGCGCACTGGACTTCCTTAACCTTGAACAAATCGAACGCATTGAAGTACTACGCGGCAGCCGTGCAGCCATCTACGGTGCTGATGCAATTGGTGGCGTGATTCAGATCTTTACCCGCCGTGCACAAGACCTGGGGCTGAACGGTCGTATACGACTGGCAGCCGGCAGCAAGAGCAACTGGGAGCGCAGCTTGGGACTCTCAGGCGGCAACGATGCCACCCGTTTCAACCTGAGCGCCAGCCTGGACGAGCTGAACCGTTTTGACCGCACCACGGCCGGCGATCGCCACAGCGCCGACCACGATACCTATCGCAATAAAAGCCTCGCTCTGTCACTGAACCACCGCTTCTCCGAACGTTTCCAGGTTGGCGCCAGCGCACTGGACCAGCACGGTAAAAGTGCCTTCGACACCGTCAGCGATAGCTGGCCCTCTGTGCCCTACTTTGATTTCATCACCCGCTCTGCCAGCGTCTTTGCCGAAGGCGATCTCAGCGAACAATGGCACAGCCGCCTGGAGCTGGGCTATAGCGAAAACAAGCTGGCTGGCAAAGACAAGCTGCCTGCCTTTCCTTACGATATCAACAGCTATCGTGAAAGCTACGTCTGGGTCAACGCCATCCAGCTAAACGAAGCGCACAGCCTGATTGCCGGTGCAGATTACGCCAAGGACAAACTACGCACCGATGCCAACTCGCAATATCATAAAGACAGCCGCTGGAACCATGCTTTTTTTGCCCAACATCAATACAGCAACGATCTGTTTGGCACTGAACTAGGCTGGCGCCATGACAAGAACCAGGCCTTTGGTAACCACACTAGCTGGAACGCAGCGGGCCGCTTGTTCCTGAACACAACCAACGAACTCTCCCTGTCCTATGCCGAAGGCTTCCGTGCCCCCACTTTTATCGAGCTCTACTCGCCATGGGGCGACGGCAATCCCAACCTGAACCCGGAAAAATCAAAAACCTATGAACTGCAATGGCGAAGCCAGTTCAGCGATAGCCTGAGCCTGCACACCTCGGTGTACCGGACCCTGGTTCGCAACCAGATCGCTTCTGTCTGGCCCAGCCCAAGCATGAACATCCATAAAGCACGCATCAATGGTTTTGAGTCATCCCTTGCGCACGAGATTTTTGGTGCACAGGGCAGTTTGAATATTTCGTTGGTTGACTCACGTGACCGTGACAACGGGCACCAGCAGGCCCGTGTCGCCAAGCGCACCCTGAGTTACGATTTTGATAAGCAACTGGGTACCGTGTCAGTCGGTGCAACCTGGCGTGCGCAAAGCAAAAGCTATAACGATGCCGCCAACAACCAGAAAATCCCGGGCTTTACCACCCTCGACCTGCGTGCCAGCTGGCAAGCAGCTGACGAGCTGAGCCTTGGTCTACGCCTTGGCAACATCTTCGACAAGAAATACAGCCGCGCCCTGTATAACTACAACGGCGAAAACCACGGCTACCGCGAAGACCGCGCCACAGTTCAGGCCAGCGTAACCTGGACACCCAAGCTGTTCTGATTCTGCCCTGCAGCTTTACCGCCAGCCTACAACCCTAGGTTGGCGGTAGACTCAAGCAAACTATCAAAACTAGAGCCTAGCCTCATAGTTTTGTCCGCCGTAAAACACTCCCAAAATAGCCACCTGACCGGCCTCGGCAGTAAAGGCAATCACTGCTCTTTTTTTGTAATGAGTGATCCGTAGCCCTAGCCTCACATCATCACGCTGTATCCCCCGTAGCGGAAAAGTGCTCAGGCTTTCGCAATAGTCAACAATGGCATCCACGTAACCCGCAGCCACGCCAGGCGATGCCGCATCAGCGATGTAATGGTAAAGCTCTACAAGCTGCTGCTGAGCTTCTGGGCTGAAAACCACCTGCCAATTCATTCAACTTTGCGCTCGGCAGCTAGATGGGCCCGCAGCTCTGCAATACCAATCGCCCGACTTGGATCTGCTTGCAGCGCATCATAAGCACTGGCCACCTCATGTTGAAGCCAGTCCTCTATCGCTCGGTCACGGGCCAGCAGAGCCCGTAAACCTTCGCGAATCACCTCACTTTCACTGGCATATAAGCCAGCAGCAACCTTGGCTTTCACGGCGCTGGCCATATCTGTGGGCAGGGTAATGCTCATCTGTTGAGTAGTGCGCATGACGGTGCTCCTGTAAGCGAACAGGATTTAATCCTACTGCAAAGGTC
>CAZMLX010000110.1:2459-3571 GCA_964567275.1 uncultured Thiopseudomonas sp.
GTGCGCATGACGGTGCTCCTGTAAGCGAACAGGATTTAATCCTACTGCAAAGGTCTGGCAGAGCAAAGCAGCCAACCCGATTTGCTGCCACGCTATGTACAAAGTCCAAAACCAGCAATCTGACCGTCCGCAACCGTTGGTGGGAAGGCAAGCAGATTGCCGGATCAAGTCCAGCAATGACGGGTCTATATTAAGCTCGGCAATGAGAGACAGCTCCAAACTGCTGCTATTTAAGGCAGCAATAGCTAGTCAGTAAAAACCAAAAGGCCGCTGCAGCACTCGTCTGCAGCGGCCTTTTATGACGGCTGGCATTAAGCCAGTTCCAGCACCTTGTCCACCAGCGCGTTGATGCCGGTGGCCGCTTCGGCAATGGATTGGGCCAGCATGTAAGCCGGAGTGGTAACCAGGCAGTTGCCAGCGTCGAATACCACGTTGTCCACTGTACAAACCTGGTGCCTGGCACCCATGGCTTCCAGTGCGCTGGCCGTGCCTTCGTCATTGCCAATGGTGCAGCTGACGCCTTCGCCAAAAATCCGTGCCGACAGCGCCGGGGCAATGCACATCAGGCCGACCGGTTTTTTGGCATCACGAAACTGGCCAATGGCGGCCAGCACATCGGCATCGACAGTGCAGTCGGCGCCCTTGACGGCAAAGTCCGACAGGTTTTTGGCAGCGCCAAAGCCGCCGGGCAGGATCACCGCATCAAAGTCGGCCGCTTTAAGCTCACGTACGTCCTTTGCCGCACCCCGGGCAATGCGTGCCGACTCCACCAGTACGTTGCGGGTTTCACCGGTCTGTTCACCGGTCAGATGGTTGATGACATGCATCTGCGGCTTGTCGGGTGCAAAACACTGCACCTGCGCACCCTGCTGGCTCAGGCGCAGCAGGGTCAAGACGGTTTCGTGGATTTCAGCGCCGTCATACACGCCGCAACCGGACAAAATCACTGCTACTTTTTTGCTCATTTTCAGCTCCTTTTGATGCTTATTGTGCATCAGCAAACACACATCCTAACGTGCCAATAGCACGGAATTTGCAGCAGCGCTGGGGTATGGGAGGAGCAAACCCTGCAACGCCATGGATGGCGTTGCGGAGCCTACAGGGACGTACTT
>CAZMLX010000110.1:3671-7578 GCA_964567275.1 uncultured Thiopseudomonas sp.
CGTTGCGGAGCCTACAGGGACGTACTTGCGGCGTGTTTGCGCAATCCATACCCCGGCTCCGCAAACACAAATCACCAACCCGGCAAGCCCCAAAAAACAAAACCTACAGCCATTCAAAAGCCACAGAAAAACACCTATCTCTCCGCCACTCCTTCCCCCAACCTACCGGGGTTTGCAACCCGCACGGAGCCAGTAGCGGAGCCGGGGTATGGTGGAGCAAACCCTGCAACGCCATGGATGGCGTTGCGGAGCCTACAGGGACGTACTTGCGGCGTGTTTGCGCAATCCATACCCCGACTCCGCAAACACAAATCACCAACCCGGCAAGCCCCAAAAAACAAAAACTACTTCACCCACCCCGCCAACAAAAACCCGCACCAACAAGCCAGCAAACCACCCAGCACATTGCCAAAAACATAAACCAAAGCCCTGCCCCACTCACCCAGCTGCAACAACTGCAAACTGTCCAGTGAAAAGGCCGAGAAGGTGGTAAAGCCGCCTAGTATGCCAGTGACCAGCAGCAAACGCAGCTGCGGATGCTCACCACTGGAAAAATACAGCGCACAGGCACCTATCAAAAAACTGCCCAACAAATTGACCGCCAAGGTAGCCCACGGCTGTTGCACCCAAAACCCGCACAGGTAACGCAAAAGGCTACCCAAAGCTCCACCCAGGGCCACATATAACAGGGCCATCAGGATTTACGCCTTCGCTGCGGGCTTTGTGCATCCAGCTGTTGCAGGTGGCGCAGTTTTTCGGCAATGCGGATTTCCAGCCCGCGCTCGACCGGTTGGTAATACTGGCGTGGCTCGATGGACTCGGGGAAATAATCCTCGCCCGCCGCATAGCCATTGGGCTCGTCGTGGGCGTAGCGATATTCCTCGCCATAGCCGAGAGTTTGCATCAGTCTGGTTGGCGCATTGCGCAGGTGCAGCGGCACGTCCAGCGAACCCAGTTCACGGGCATCACGCATGGCCGCCTTGTAGCCCATATAGACCGCATTGCTCTTCGCTGCGCAGGCCAGATAAACAATTGCCTGCGCCACCGCCAACTCGCCCTCGGGACTGCCAAGCCGCTCCATCACCTGCCAGGCATCCAGACAGATGGCCAGCGCCCTCGGGTCGGCATTGCCAATGTCTTCACTGGCCATGCGCACCACACGACGGGCGATATACAAAGGGTCGCAGCCGCCATCGAGCATGCGGGCATACCAGTACAGCGCCCCGTCCGGACTGGAGCCACGCACCGACTTGTGCAGTGCGGAAATCTGGTCGTAAAAGGCTTCGCCCCCCTTGTCAAAGCGCCGGGGCGTATCGCCCAGCACTTCAACCAGCAAGGTTTCATCAATTTGCTCGCCGTCTTCAACCAGATCGGCAGCATTTTCCAGCAAATTCAGCAAGCGGCGGCCATCACCGTCGGCGGCTTGCAACAGCAGGATGCGGGCTGCATCACTGAGCGACAGCTTGCGCCCGCCCAGCCCTCGTTCTTCAGTCAGGGCACGCCCCAGCAAAAAGCCCAGCGCTTCGTCATCCAGGCTTTTCAGCACATAAACCCGTGCCCGCGACAGCAGGGCGTTGTTCAGCTCAAATGACGGGTTTTCAGTGGTAGCGCCAATAAAAATAAAAGTTCCGTCTTCCACATAGGGCAAAAAGGCATCCTGCTGACTTTTGTTGAAGCGGTGCACCTCGTCAACAAACAGGATGCTGCGCCGGCGATACTGGGCTGCCTGCAATTTGGCCTCGTCCACCGCCTGGCGAATTTCCTTCACCCCGGACATGACCGCCGACAGGGTAATAAAGTGCGCATCGCTGACCTGGGCCAGCAAGCGTGCCAGGGTGGTTTTGCCCACCCCCGGCGGCCCCCAGAACAGCATGGAATGCAGTGCACCCTGTTCGATGGCATCGCGCAACGGTTTGCCCCGGGCCAGAATGTGCTGCTGGCCGGCGTACTCGTCCAGCGACTGTGCCCGCAGGCGGGCTGCCAGCGGCTGGTTCAGGGGTTCGGGAGCGAACAGGTCCAAAACTATTCCTCGATTACGTCAACGCCATCAGGAATCTCAAACACAAAATGGCTGTCATCCAGCGGCTCGTTCATACGGATGCTCATGAACATGATATTGGTACGCTGGCCAACCGCATCTTCCAGCTGCATGTCATGAATGCGGCCATTCTCGAATGTCAGCCGCAGCCGGTCGAACAGGGTGTCGGGCGCCCGGGGCGTGAGCCCAAAACGGCTAATACCACCCTGCTCCTGCCACTCAATCACAAAACTTTGTTGCAACTGCCGGACATCGCCAGACAGCAACAGTGCCGGGGTATGGGTTACCCGTTCATCCATGTCCTGGATGGTGACCTGCATCAGATCGGGGTCATACAGCCAGACCTTTTTACCGTCGGATACCAGCTCCTGCTCCAGCGGTGGCTCGGTAACCCAGCGGAACATGCCCGGACGTTTGAGCTCCATCAAGCCGGCGCTTTCCTGCAACCGGGCGCCCGAGGCATCCAGCGTGAACTGGGCAAAACGGCCCTGCAGCGTCTGCGCCCCGCCCAGCAGCGATGCCAGCTGCTCTGCGGCCGCCTGCTGACTGGTCTCGGCCAGCACCGGAGTAGCCAGTGCCGCCAGCAGTACTCCCAGCGAAAACCTGCGTACCGCTACGTTCAATCTGTTCAGCATGGCCACCTCCCCGGGGGGCTATTGATCAATTTCATCTATTGGCAAACCGTCAGTCGCGCACCGGAGCCGGTGCCAGCACTTCTCTTGAGCCATTATGACCGGCGGAGGAAATCACTCCGGCGGCTTCCATGGCATCAACAATATTCGCTGCCCGGTTATAGCCCACTTTCAGCTTGCGCTGCACCGAGGAAATCGAAACCCGGCGGGTTTCGGTCACAAAGTGCACTGCTTCATCAAACAGCGGATCGTCCTCGCTGCCACCGCCGCCACCTTCACCGCCGGCAAAGCCGGAGTCGGCTTCTTCCACGCCGGCCAGAATGTCCTCAATGTAATCCGGCGCACCACGGGCCTTCCAGGCATCCACTACCCGGTGCACCTCGTCGTCCGATACAAAGGCGCCATGCACCCGTACCGGCAGGCTGGTACCGGGCGGCAAATACAGCATGTCACCATGGCCCAGCAACTGCTCGGCACCGCCCTGATCCAGAATGGTGCGCGAGTCGATTTTACTGGACACCTGGAACGCCATCCGGGTCGGAATATTGGCCTTGATCAGACCGGTAATCACATCCACCGACGGCCGCTGGGTGGCCAGAATCAGGTGAATACCGGCCGCCCGGGCTTTCTGTGCAATGCGGGCAATCAGCTCTTCCACCTTTTTGCCGACAATCATCATCATGTCGGCAAACTCGTCGACCACCACCACGATGGTTGGCAGTTTTTCCAGTTCAGGCGGCACGTCGTCCGGACTTTCCCGCACAAATAACGGGTCCAGCAGGGGTTCGCCGGCCAGCTGTCCATCCTTCACCTTGCGGTTATAACCGGCCAGGTTGCGCACACCCACCTTGGACATCAATTTGTAGCGACGTTCCATTTCCGCCACACACCAGCGCAGGGCATTGGCGGCCTCCTTCATGTCGGTGACCACCGGACACAACAGATGCGGAATGCCTTCGTAAATGGACAGCTCCAGCATTTTGGGGTCGATCATGATCAGCCGCACATCGTCCGGTGGCGATTTGAACAGCATCGACAGAATCATGGCATTGACACCCACCGACTTGCCGGAGCCGGTGGTACCGGCCACCAGCAGGTGGGGCATTTTGGCCAGGTCGGCAATCACCGGGTGACCACCAATATCGTGGCCCAGCCCCAGCGTTACCACCGACTTGGCCTCGTCAAAGGCGCTGGTTTCCAGCACTTCAGAGAAGCGTACAATCTGGCGGTCTTCGTT
>CAZMLX010000111.1:0-7432 GCA_964567275.1 uncultured Thiopseudomonas sp.
ATCAATCGGCTTGATGCCGTGCTGCTCCATGACTGCGCCGTCGATATCACGACGACCGAGGATGCCGCCGTGGATTTTCGGATGCAGGGTCTTGACCCGGCCATCCATCATTTCGGCAAAGCCGGTGTAGTCGGCCACTTCCACGGCGGCAATGCCGTTGTCACACAGCAGCTTGAAGGTGCCGCCGGTGGAAAGGATTTCTACGCCCAGTGCGGTCAGGGCACGGGCGAAGTCCACTACGCCGTTTTTGTCAGAAACGCTAATCAGGGCGCGGCGTACAGGAGTTTTGGCAGTTTGGTCGGTCATCAGGTTTTCCAGCTTGTATCAGGGCTGCAGAGCAGCTTTATGGTTAACAAAACAAAGCCTGTCAGGCGGGCGGCCGACAGGCGGAAAGGGTTTAGAGCAGGTCGTGTTCTTTGAGTTTTTTGCGCAGGGTGCCACGGTTCAGGCCCAGGATTTCGGCAGCCTTGCTCTGATTGCCCTGGGTGTACTGCAATACGGTTGACAGCAGCGGGGCTTCCACTTCGCTGAGTACCAGCTGGTACACATTGGTGACTTCCGTGCCATCCAGATGGTTGAAATAGCTGTGCAAAGTCATTTCGACACAGGCCCGCAGGCTCAGGGACTGGCCCGGACTGGCGATGGAAGGACGGACAGGTTGTTGACTCACGGCATAGTTTCCAGGAAAAGCTTAAACAGGATCAGGCAGCATGGCGGATGCCCAGTTTGCGCAGGTGTTCAAAATGGCTGGCAATGGCGTCCAGCTGCTGCTCTCCAGTCTCCAGCCGGTTGAACAAGGGCCGGAACTCGCCTGTATCAGGCATGGACTGCAGATACCAGGCCAAATGCTTGCGGGCGATACGCACACCCATCACTGGCCCGTAAAAGTCGTGCATTCTACCAAGATGCAGGGCCAGGGTCTCTTGCAATTCGCCCAGCGGTAGGGGGGCGGGCAACTGGCCGGTTGTCAGAAAGTGGCTGATCTCGTTAAAAATCCATGGCCGGCCACAGGCGGCGCGGCCGATCAACAGGCCATCTGCGCCGGTGTGTTCCAGTACCCTGCGGGCCTTGTCAGGGCTGTCAATGTCGCCGTTGGCCAGCACCGGGATGGTCACGGCCTGCTTGGCGGCGGCGATAGTGTCGTATTCGGCCAGGCCGTTGAAACGGTCAGCCCGGGTACGGCCATGAATCGCCAGCGCCTGGATGCCTTCCTGTTCGGCAATGCGGGCAATTTGCAGGGCATTGCGGTTGTCACTGTCCCAGCCGGTGCGGATTTTCAGTGTAACCGGTACTTCGACCGCCGCCACCACCGCTTGCAGAATGTCGGCTACCAACCGTTCGTCACGAAGCAAGGCCGACCCCGCCGCCTTGTTACAGACCTTTTTGGCCGGGCAGCCCATGTTGATGTCGATAATTTGCGCTCCCAGTGCCACGCAGCCACGGGCAGCTTCGGCCATTTGTTCGGGCTCGGAGCCGGCAATCTGGATGGAGCGTGGCTCCATGTCCCCGTCAGTGACCAGCCGCTGGCTGGACTTGCGGCTGTGCCACAGGCGGGTATCGCTGGTAACCATTTCTGCCACCGCCATGCCGGCGCCAAACTGGCGGCATAGCTCGCGGAACGGGCGGTCGCTGATGCCGGCCATGGGGGCCAGAATCAGTGGCTGCTCAATGTGCCAGCAGCCAATACGCAGGGGAGACAGGATGGCCATTATTGGCTTGCCGGAGCGGGGGGGGCACCCGGGTCAGTTGTCAGAGCCAAAATCATAATCCATGGAAGCTACCGGCGCCTGCAAATAGTGGCCCTGGATATAGTTGACGCCGGCTTGCCACAGCACCGACAGGATGCTGGCGCTTTCCACGAAGGGCACTATGCTTTGCTTGGCCTGGGCATGCAGGGCGCTCAACATTTCTTTCAGGCTTTCCTGGTTGCCGGCGTCGTTGAGTTCGTTGGTAAAGGAGCCGTCAATCTTGACGTAATCCACGTCCAGGTGGGTGAAAATGTTGAACGGGTTGACGGCGCAACCGAACTGGCCAAGGGCGATCTGGCAGTGTAGCTGGCGCAAGCCTTCGATCAGTTGCTTGACCTGTTTCAGGTGGGTAATGGCATCGGTTTCGCGTACCTGGATAATCAGTGCATCGGCGGGCAGTCGCGCCGCCTTGAGTGCGGCCGACAACCAGGGAAGCAGGGTCATGTCTTGCAGGCTGGCACTGGACAGGTGGACAAACAGGGTGGTCTGATGGCCTTTGCTGCGATGCTGGGACAGCAGGCGGATTGCATTAAGCAGTACCCAGCGGTCTATTTTTTCTGCCAGTCCGGAGGCAACGGCGGCCTGCATGAAGTCGCCGGGCGCCAGCTCCTCGCCCTGTGGGTTGACCAGTCGCAGCAGGACTTCGTAAAGCTCTTCCTTGTCACCACGCAAGCTGATGACCGGCTGGAACAGCAGGCGCAGGCTGTTGGTTTCCAGTGCATGCTGGATCATGGCGGTGAGGTCGCCGCGGCTGGCAGAGGCTGCCAGGTCATCGGCCGGGTTATGAAGGTGAACATGGTTGCCGTCGCTGTTTTCGTCGCTGCAGCGGCGGGCCCGGTCCAGCACTTCGGATGCCTTGGAGGTGCGCTCGGTCAGGGCGGCCACGCCAATCGACACCGTGCTCTGTGCCGTGCGGCCACTGATGTCAAACAGCCGTGCTTCAACGGCCTGGCGCAATGCTTCCAGTTCGTCCTGGTGTTGAGCCGGTGTACAGTTGGTGCGCAGGGCACAAAACACATTGTCGCCCAGGCGGGCCAGCTGGTTCTCGTTGCCCAGCTGCTGGCGCAGCAGGTTGGCGAAGTCGGCCAGCAAAATGTCGATGCCGGCAATACCCAGTTCGGTAGCCAGGCGACTGAACTGGTCAATGCGGATGTAGGCCAGGCTGGCCGGCTGACTGCCGTTGATGACGGTTTCGGCAGCCGTATCCAGCAATTCCAGAAAGCGCTGGCGGTTGTACAGGCCGGTCACCAGGTCCTGGCTGCTGATGGCCCGCAGCTTCTTCTCCAGTTCGGCATTATTTTGATCAGTCCGGATCAGCAGCTGTATGCAGGGTTCGCCGTCATAGGCCGCCGGAGAAAAATTGAGCTGTGCCTTGAACGGCTGGCCTCCTTCCGGGGTGAGCGAGCACTGATAATCGGCGCTACGGTTGTCACGACCGTAGCTGCGCATGAACTCCTTGAAGCTGCCCTGGTCATCGCTGGCCACCAGGTCGATCAACGGAATGGCTGACAGGTCGTCCAGGTCGGGATAGTCGAACAGTTTGAGGTAAGCACGGTTGGCATACACGTGCATGCCATCATGGACATAGGCAATGGCGTCCATGGAACTGTCCAGCAGCAATTGGCAGCGCTTTTCGGCTTCGCGCAGGGCCAGCTCGGCTACCCGGGTACTGCGACGGTCCCGCAGGCTGTTGAGTTCGCGCTGGGCAACCAGCATCAGCAGGCCATCTTCGTCAACCGGCAGGGCATCGTGAGCGCCGTTTTGCAAGGCTTCAACCCGCAGGTCGGTGTCGTTGCCGTTTAACAGCTGGATAAAAGACAGGTCCCGGTCGGACTTTTTCAGGGCACGCAAAGCTTCAGAGGCTGGCAGGTCTTCACAAGGTGCGGCAATACAAAGATCCCAGGAGCTGTCCAGTGCAAGGATGAAGTCATCAAGCTCGTCAACCCGGTGCACCCGGGTGGCGTGGCCGGCATTGCGAAACAAGCTGACAATGCGTTCTGCATCGTTCTGGGATTCTTCAATCAGCAGCAGGCGAACTGCCTTCTTTTCCTTGGTCATGATCTTCCATTATTGAGTGTCGATTGGATGAGCCGGAAGCATTGTTGCGGGCTCAAAGCGTATTCCACAGGGACCTGAATTCGTCGGTTTCGGTGCCAGCCTCTGTGGTGGCCAGGGGCTGCTCTGCCAGAGCGGGGACCGCTTCCCGGGCAGGGCGGGACGCTTCGTACTCGAACAGGCCGCAGCTGGCGGTCTGCTTGACCTGCCGAGTCAGCAGGGCACGCTCTTCCTGTCCGTTTACATTGATCTGGACGCTGCAACCCTCGCGGAACGGAATTTTTGGGGTGATCAGCTGCGCCGGGCGGGACAGGACCGGAATTTCGGGAATTCGCAAGGCACGCAAATAGTTGCTGGCGGGCTTGCCGGAGCGGATCAGCTGGACGGCACAGGGTGTGGTGCGTGCGGCCAGCAGCTCGACACCAATCTGGGCGCCGCCACGGGTGCTTTGGCGGATCCAGCGGATGGTGGCAATGGACCAGTTGTTGCTGTCGGCGTTGCGCAGGGCAAGAATGTCACCGGTTTGCAGGTTGGCTGGGGCGTCCTGTTCCCATTCCAGGCAGTAACCGCCGGGGCTCTGGTTGACAATGCCGGTTTCCAGCAACGGATAGAGTTCGCCAAGGTCCTGCAGAATGATGCCCGGTACCTCATCGCTTTCCGGCTGATTGTATTCGTAGCTTTCAATGCGGTCACGGGGACGGTCGTCATCCAGCACATCAGTGGCAAATGACCAGATGTCGGGCTGGCTTTCTGTGGTTTCGGGCACCAGTTGCAAAGGTGCGGCAGCAGGCTGATCCAGGGTGTCTTCAAAAGGAATCTGCCCGGACAGGTAAAAATGGACAGCGCTCATACCCAGGGTAACCAGCAGCTTGCCGTTGCTGGCGGTACGCTTGAAATCACGTTTGGCGATATCGCCCCAGGCAAGCACCAGTTGCTCAGTCAGCCCGGCCGGAATATTGGCAAGGGAAACCCGCTCGTTATTGCCTTCTTGCAAGGCCCTGACCAGAGCCTCGGGATTGAGGCCCAGCAGCGCCTTTTGGCCTCCAAGGTTGAGCAGGGCCCGGTAGCGGGGTGGCGTATCGGTATTCAGGGCAACGGCGAACAGGGAGTCTTCTGCCTGTATGTCTTGCAGATGAGCCATCCGGCTCCATCCGGGCAGGGCGTCGGCCAGTGCCTTGATGTCCGGCTGGCGCATCTGGTTGGCACGGGCACAGCCCATCAGCAGGGCGCAGACATAGGCTTGCTCCAGTGTCTGGCCGGAAAGGGGGGCCAACAATGTATCGGGAACTTTTTGATGATTGAGGCCGTGGTGCAGCGCCAGCGAAAACAACTGGTGCATTTCATGCCAGAGGCCGGTAGGCACGGGGCGATAGGTCAGCAACGACAAGGCCAGGCTGCTATACAAACCGTAGAGCGCCCGCTGCAAGGCAAGCGCCAGCGTTGGAGATTTTTTGTGTTGCAAGCTGTCAACAACGCCCTTGTAGCCCATGTTCAGATGGAAATACAGGGTCTGGCACAGGTTGGCCACCTTGCTGGCCCGGACATCGAGGATGACAGCGCTAAGCAGGTGGTTTTTTTCCAGCTGGTTAATGATCAAGGTAACTTCGGGGCGCAGCAGTTCCAGTAGCTGCAGGCGCAACTCGGGCGCAGCGTTCAGCTTGTTCAGCTCGGTCAGGGCCTGATATAGCAGGCGGGAATACTCACCCGTGTTGGCCTTGGGCAGTCCGGACAGCCAGCGTCCCATATCGCGCGCCGTGGGCTTGCAAAAGGACAGTGTGGCAGTCTCGGGAGCTGGAAGCTTGAGCGTAATTAGCGAGTTGTTCTGACTCATGGGCGACCGCCTAACCTTAAGTGACTGGGGCTATTGTAAGGCAAAATGCCTTGATCGACATCCGTTGCAGGATATGCCGGAGTTGCCGGCACCGGTTGCTGCTGCAGGGCTAGTGTAATGGCGCCAGCCCGTGACTGCCAAGGATCAAGGGCTGACCAGCCCCATGTTTTGTCCCATGCGCACGGCAGAACCGGCGCACAGGGTGTCAGGCCAGCTGCAGCGGTCGGGTCCGAACAGCACAATGGCCGTGGAACCCAGCTTGAAACGGCCCAGCTCATCGCCTTTTTTCAGCTGCACCGGCTGGCGGCCCTGCTCGGTATAGTCGAAATGGCGTAGCCGGCTGCGCACCGGCGCAATTTCTCCGGCCCAAACGGTTTCTATGCCTGCCACGATCATGGCGCCGACAAGCACTACCGCCATGGGTCCGGCGTCGGTGTCGAAAATGCACACCAGCCGTTCGTTGCGGGCAAACAGCTCGGGCACGTTCTCGGCGGTGGTCTGGTTGACCGAAAACAGCTTGCCGGGTACATACACCATTTCACGCAACGTGCCGCTGAACGGCATGTGCACCCGGTGATAATCGCGGGGCGACAGATAAACCGTAGCGAACCGGCCATTCATGAAAGGGGCCGCCCGCTCGCTATCGCCACCCAGCAGGTCGTACAGGCTGTAGTCCTGGCCCTTGGCCTGAAAAATGCGGCCAAAGGTGATGTCGCCCAACTGGCTGATGGCACCGTCAGCGGGACAGGCAATACCCAGCGGGTTGTCATCGACCGGACGGGCACCTTCAACCAGTGAACGGGTAAAGAAATCATTAAAGTTGAGGTAGTCCCCGGGCTGCTGGCGTTCGGCCTGGCTCATGTCGACCTGGTAACGGCGAATGAACCAGCGGATCAGGGTGTTTTTAACGGCAGGCCGGGTACATTCGGCCAGCCGGCCAACCAGGCGGGACAGGCAGTGGTGTGGTAGCAGGTATTGCAGAAAAATAAAAAAACGTTGTTTCAGAGTCATTGGTCATAAGTCCTGGCAGCGGGGCTGGCGTTTAGCGCCCGGCGGGAAGCTGTTTGAGGTAGTCAGGCCAGTCGGCCATAAAGCTGCGCTGTTCGGTTGGCAGCCCCAGCGCTTGCAGGCGCTCAAGGTGGGCATTCATATCGTTGACCAGATCATGGCTGCCGGTTTCGTTGCCATCCAGCTGGTGCATTTGATACAGCGCCAGATGGTAAAAACGCAAAATGCAAAGGGCGACGGGATCCCCCGTTTCGATGGCCGGTTTGAGCCGGTGCATCTGGTTGCCAATGCGCATCAGGCTGCGCTTGAGCCGCCAGCCGTAGATGGATGCCTGCATCCATGATTGCTTGCGGAACAGGCCGCCGGTCAGGGCGGATGTCAGCAGCAGGCCGAGAATGACACCGGCAAGATTCCAGCGAAAATTGCTGGCTTCCGGCTGGCCCAGCCAGGCAGTCAACAAGGCGGACAGTGACATGGCGCTGGCCGCAAACACCAGCATGATGCGAATGGAAGCACGGCGGGTTTGTTGCCGGTACGACAGCGGGTCCTTGTCCAGCAGCTCAAACAGGGGAGGTGTCGGGTTCATGTCCGTCATCAAGGTTTTATCAGGGTGCGCATCATAGCAGAAAAGCGGGTGGCGAACAGGCACAGGCAACCTGCCGGAAGGGATTTTGGGAAAAATGGTTGACAGCTTTGTTTTGGTCTCTATAATGGCCGCCGCGGGATGGAGCAGCTTGGTAGCTCGTTGGGCTCATAACCCAAAGGTCGTCGGTTCAAATCCGGCTCCCGC
>CAZMLX010000112.1:0-5865 GCA_964567275.1 uncultured Thiopseudomonas sp.
TTGCCTGCTCAGCAATGGCGACTGGCTGTTCAGCTATTGCACTACCAAGCTGGCCTGCATTACCCGCCGTGCGCCCTTTGGTCCGGCTTCCCTTAAAGATGCCGACCTGACCGTGGATTTTCAGGCGGAAACCACTGCCAACGATGTGGTCAGCGTGATTGCCACCGAGCCGCTGACTGACAACGAGCCTTGGCAGCTGTACCAGCCGGGCGAGTGGAAACTCTGGCGTCATGGTGAGGTAGTGGCGCAGGGGTAATTCGCTGGTTTCATGGCTCCCACCGTCATGTGTCGCATGGATGCTGCGACTGTGCGCAGCATGACGGCACACTCACCAACGTCATTCGCGTTTTGCGCAGCAAAATCGCAGAGTCCAGTGTTTCGGGTGTGAGGCACATGGCTGCTGCGACTGCGCATCTGGCATCTTGTCCGGGACCTGCGGCCTGGTAAAGCTGTTATAAGGATAAGCCGTTTTACCCCTGCATCCCGGGGCCTACTCTGGCTATACTGCGGCATCGTGGTTGCCGATGTGGCGGGCTGATCCGTCCGGGTAGCCAATCGCAGGAACAGGAGGAGCAGCACTTCATGAGCAAGGTTTTTGTTAATAACGCCCAGAGCATCGGCAATACGCCGCTGGTGCAGATCAACCGTCTTGCGCCGGCCGGCGTGAGCATTCTGGCCAAGATTGAATCACGCAACCCGGCCGGCTCGGTCAAGTGCCGCATTGGCGGGGCCATGATCGAGGCGGCCGAGCAAAGCGGCCAGCTCAAGCCGGGGGTGACACTGGTGGAGCCAACGTCCGGCAATACCGGCATCGGCCTGGCCTTCGTTGCTGCTGCCAAAGGTTACCGGCTGATATTGACCATGCCGTCATCAATGAGCCTGGAGCGGCGCAAAATCCTCAAGGCGCTGGGGGCCGAACTGGTACTGACCGAGCCGGCCAAAGGCATGAAAGGCGCCATCGCCAAGGCAGAGGAGCTGGTCAGCGCCAACCCGCAGCAGTACATCATGCTGCAGCAGTTTGAAAACCCGGCCAACCCGGCCATCCATGAAAAAACCACCGGCCCGGAAATCTGGAACGATACCGACGGCGCTATTGATGTACTGATCAGCGGCGTTGGTACCGGCGGCACCCTGACCGGTATTGCCCGCTTTATCAAGCAGACCTGCGGCAAGCCGATTATGGCGGTGGCGGTGGAACCGACCGGCTCGCCGGTGATCAGCCAGGCCAAAGCCGGGCAGGAACTGACGCCGGCTCCCCATAAAATCCAGGGTATTGGTGCCGGTTTTGTACCCGGCAACCTCGACCTGTCGCTGGTGGACCGGGTTGAGAAAATAGACGACGAAGACGCCAGGCAGATGGCGCTGCGGCTGATGCGCGAGGAAGGCATTCTGTGCGGCATTTCCGGTGGCGCCGCCATGGCGGCGGCGGTACGGCTGGCACAACAGCCGCAGATGCAGGGTAAAACCCTGGTGGTGATTTTGCCCGACTCCGGCGAGCGCTACCTGTCCAGCATGCTGTTTGATGGCCTGTTTACCGAACAGGAGTTGCAACAGTAAGCGGATGTTGGTCCTTCGGGCTACGGACAGGGCGGCATAAAACTGCGACAATGCCGCCTTCCGTATCTGCATGCCTGACAGGAGAATTGCATGAAAACCCGATGCCCTGCGGTTGCCATTGCCCGCCATATTCTTAACGGCTTTGACGAGTACCGTGCCGGCTTTCGCACCATTACCAACCGTGGACGGCACCGGTTTGAGCAGGCGCTGTGGCAGGAAATCCAGCATGTGTCGGCCCGGCGTATCCAGATTTACAAGGAACACATCCTCAAAACCCGTGACGCCCTGATCGGGCAGTACGGCGAACAGGTCTTGCTCGACATTGCCTGCTGGCCCGACATCAAAACCTCGTACATGGGCCAGATTGACCTGCGGCTGGACGATGAGTTGGCCGAAACCTGGTACAACTCCATTTTCAACAGCCTGTTCAGCCATGACCAGATCTGCAACCGCAGCATGTTTGTGCAGACCACCCGCCAGGGCCGGGTCAGCAGCGAAACACCGATGCAGATCCGTCAGTACCGCCCGGCAGGGGACCTGAAAGCAATGCTGGCGCAAATCATGGAGGACTACCGCTTTGCCATTCCCTACGCCAATGAGCAGGCCGACCTTGAGCGGCTGGAGCAGCAGCTGCGCCAGAGCCTGCCGGCGTGGGTGTGCAAGGACCCGGAACTGCGGGTCGAGCTGTACAGCTCGCGGCTGTATCGCAACAAGGGGGCCTATATTGTCGGGCGCATTTTCACCGACGAAGAACAGTGGCCGCTGGTGTTTCCGCTGGTCAACCTGGAAGGCCAGGGCGTGCGCTACGACGCAGCCATTATCGACGAGGCGGAAGTTTCCATTATTTTCTCCTTTACCCGTTCCTACTTTATGGTGCGGGTGGCCTACCCGGCCGAGTTCATCTGTTTTTTGCAGAAAATCCTGCCCCGCAAGCACCTGTGGGAGCTGTACACCTCGATCGGTTTTTACAAACAGGGCAAAACCGAGTTTTACCGTTCGTTGATGCAGCATCTGGATGAAACCAACGACCGTTTCATGATGGCGCCGGGTATTCGCGGCATGGTGATGACGGTCTTTACCCTGCCGGGCTACAACACGGTGTTCAAGGTGATCAAGGACCGGTTCTCACCCTCGAAAACGGTGGACCGGGCGATGGTGATCGACCGTTACCGGCTGGTGAAGTATGTCGACCGGGTCGGCCGGCTGGCCGATACCCAGGAGTTCAAGGATCTGCGTTTCCCGCTGGCCAAATTCGAGCCGGAATGCCTGGCAGAGTTGCTGGACGTGGCACCCTCCACCATCGAAGTGCAGGGTGACGAAGTGCTGGTGCGCCACTGCTGGACCGAGCGCCGCATGACCCCGCTCAACATTTATCTGGACAACGCCACCAGCGAACAGCAGGTACGTGATGCGCTGGACGATTACGGCTGGGCGATCAAGCAGCTGGCGGCAGCCAACATCTTCCCCGGTGATATGCTGCTGAAAAACTTTGGCGTCACCCGTCACGGACGGGTGGTGTTTTACGACTATGACGAAATCACCTACCTGACCGAGGTGAATTTCCGGGTCATCCCGCCGCCACGCTATCCAGAGGACGAAATGTCCGCCGAGCCCTGGTATTCGGTCGCCCCCAACGACGTGTTTCCGGAAGAGTTTCCGGTGTTCCTGTTCACCGATCTTGGCCATCGCCGGCTGTTCAGCCAACTGCATGGCGACCTGTTTAAAGCCAGTTACTGGCAGGGGCTGCAAGAGTCGATTCGTGAAGGGAAGGTGATTGATGTGTTTCCCTATAAGCGGCGGGGGGAGACAGACTGACGCTGGGTTTTGGGGTGGTTTTTTGCACGGCGGTGGCCCTGGGTGGCATGGCCTGCGCAAAGCTCGCGTTACCCCGGTCGGCAAGCCTCCCGTGGCAACAAGGCTTTGCTCCGGCCCCGCCACCCGGCATAACCCTTGTGCGGGTGGGAAGTAGTCCGGCTGCGCCGGACTGCTGACGCATTGCTGGGGAGGGATTTGGGGCTGGTTTCTGGAGGGTTTTTGCACGGCGGTGGCCCTGGCCGGTGGAATGCTGCGCAAGGCTGACGCTGCGCGTGCCGAAGCAAGCTTCGCCCCGCTTGCTGATGCCTTGCTCCGATTCCACCGGCCCGGCATAACCCTTGTGCGGGTGGGAAGTAGTCCGGCTGCGCCGGACTGCTGACGCATTGCTGGGGAGGGATTTGGGGCTGGTTTCTGGAGGGTTTTTGCACGGCGGTGGCCCTGGGTGGCATGCCCCTTGTGCGGGTGGGGAGTAGTCCGGCTGTGCCGGACTGCTGACGCATGGCAGGGGAGGGTTGGGGGTTTGTATTTGTATTTTTTTAAAAAAAAGCAGCCCTTATCCCGTTTCATGAAGTAGTCATGGCGACAGCAGCCCGGCGTAGCCGGGCTACATTCCCCCCGCCACGGCGGTGTTGCGGCAGGCGGGGGAGGCCGTAGCAAAGCCTTGTCGTCATGTCCGACTTGTCGGACGTGGCGGCGCCAGCTTTGCGGAGTGCCTCACCCGCCTGCATACACGCCAGACAAAACCATCCCAAACAAAACCACCCAAGACACCAAACCACCAAACACCGCTAGAAAAAAACCACCCCACAGCCTATAATGTGCCGCTTTCAATTTCCCGCTCGGGAGCACTGTAATGCTGCGTATCCGTCAAGAAGCCCTTACCTTTGATGATGTCCTGCTGATTCCCGGCTACTCCGAAGTACTGCCGAAAGATGTCAGCCTGAAAACCCGCCTGACCCGCAATATCGAGATCAACATCCCGCTGCTGTCCGCAGCCATGGATACCGTGACCGAAGCCCGCCTGGCGATTGCCATGGCCCAGGAAGGCGGTATTGGCATCATTCACAAAAACATGACCGTCGAGCAGCAGGCTGCCGAAGTCCGCAAGGTCAAGCGTCACGAAACCGCTATCGTGCATGACCCGGTCACCGTTACATCCGACATGAAAACCGTTGACCTGCTGGCGCAAACCCGCGAGCTGGGTTTTTCCGGCTTCCCGGTGATTGACGGTGGCAAGCTGGTCGGCATTGTGACCGGTCGTGACTTGCGGGTAACCCCCAACAGCTGCGATACCGTAGCGGCCATCATGACGCCCAAAGAGCGTCTGGTTACCGTACAGGAAGGCACCGGTCTGGAAGAAATCAAGGCGATGCTGTACGAGCACCGTATTGAAAAAATGCTGATCGTCAACGATGCCTTCGAGCTGCGTGGCATGGTCACTTTCCGCGACATTGAAAAAGCCAAAAGCTATCCGCTGGCGTCCAAGGACAGCCAGGGCCGTCTGCGTGTTGGCGCAGCGGTGGGCACCGGTGCCGACACCGAAGAACGTATCCGTGCGCTGGCCGCCGTCGGTGTGGACGTGGTCGTGGTCGATACCGCCCACGGCCATTCCCGTGGTGTGATCGAGCGTGTGCGCTGGGTGAAAGAAAACTTCCCGCAGGTGCAGGTGATTGGCGGCAACATCGCCACCGCCGAAGCCGCTCTGGATCTGGTCAAGGCCGGCGCCGATGCGGTCAAGGTGGGTATTGGCCCCGGTTCCATCTGTACCACCCGTATTGTGGCCGGGGTCGGCGTGCCGCAAATCAGCGCCATTGCCAACGTCTCCGAGGCCCTGAAAGGCACCGGTGTGCCGATGATTGCCGACGGCGGCATCCGCTTCTCCGGTGACCTGGCCAAAGCCATTGTGGCGGGTGCCGACACGGTAATGATGGGCTCCATGTTTGCCGGTACCGAAGAGTCACCCGGCGAAATCGAGCTGTACCAGGGCCGCTCCTACAAGTCTTACCGTGGCATGGGCTCGCTGGGCGCCATGGCACAGGCGCAAGGCTCGTCCGACCGCTACTTCCAGGACAGCAGCGCCGGTGCCGAAAAACTGGTGCCGGAAGGCATCGAAGGCCGCGTCCCCTACAAGGGCAGCATGGCCGCCATTGTGCACCAGATGATGGGTGGCCTGCGTGCAGCCATGGGCTACACCGGCTCCGCCACCATCGAAGCCATGCGTACCCAGCCCGAATTTGTCCGCATCACCGGCGCCGGCATGGCCGAGTCCCACGTGCATGACGTACAAATCACCAAGGAAGCGCCCAACTACCGCGTGGGCTAATTCCTTACAAACCGCCCCAAAGGGCGGTTTGTTGTTTTTACCCGCTCTTTTAATGAGGCGGGTATTTTGTAGCAAGCGCACTGCATAGTGTGTGTAGCGGGCGTGGCGTACAGGTGGAGCAGGGCTTTGTCGCCATGGATGGCGACATGGAGCTTACAGGGACGTACTTG
>CAZMLX010000112.1:5875-7406 GCA_964567275.1 uncultured Thiopseudomonas sp.
CCCTGCGTAACCTGTACGTCGCGCTAGCCGGCACCAGCCCGGTAATATGCCCTGACCCAAAGCGCTACATTTGAACCCGGAAAATCAAAAGAGACACACCATGACCCCATCCGACATCCACGCAGAACGCATCCTCGTCCTCGACTTTGGCAGCGAATACACCCAGCTGATTGCCCGCCAGGTACGCAGCGCCGGTGTTTATTGCGAAGTGCACCCCTTTGACCTGGACGCGGCCGCTGTTCAAGCCTTCAACGCCAAAGGCGTCATCCTGTCCTGCGACCCCGCTGCCGAGCCACTGGTCGCCGACCCCAGGCCCGACGCCGCCGTTTACCAGCTGGGCGTACCGGTGCTGAGCATTGGTTATGAACATGCCGCTCTGCCGGCCAGCGCCAAACGCAGCGCCGCCTACGACGACGCCAGCACGCCAGCTGTGGTAGAAAGCTTTGTTCATCAGGATTGCGCCTGCGCCGGCCTGTGGACGCCCGCCAACATCATTGAAGACGCCATTGCCAAGGTGCGTGCCCAGGTGGGTGACCGCCAGGTGCTGCTCGGCCTGTCCGGCGGCGTGGATTCATCAGTGGTGGCGGCGCTGCTGCACCGCGCCATTGGTGACCAGCTGACCTGCGTGTTTGTTGACCACGGCCTGATGCGCCTGAACGAAGCTGACCAGGTCATGCAGATGTTTGCCCGCAACATGGGCGTCAAGGTGATCCGTGTCGACGCTGAACAGCGCTTCCTCGACCTGCTCAAGGGCGTCAACGACCCCGAGCAAAAGCGCAAAATCATTGGCCGCACCTTTATTGAAGTGTTTGACGAAGAATCCGCCAAGCTGGAAGGCATCGACTTTCTGGCGCAGGGCACCATCTACCCCGACATCATCGAATCGGTGGCCATCAAGCACGGCAAGGCACGGGTGATCAAATCCCACCACAACGTCGGCGGCCTGCCCGAAGACATGAAATTCGAGCTGGTTGAACCGCTCAAGGAACTGTTCAAGGACGAAGTGCGCAAGCTGGGCGTCGAACTGGGCCTGCCGCCGCAGTTCGTCGGCCGCCATCCGTTCCCCGGTCCCGGTCTGGGCGTGCGCATCCTCGGCGAAATCAAGAAGGAATACGCCGATCTGCTGCGTCTGGCCGACAACATCTTCATTGAAGAATTGCGCGCCGCCGGTTGGTACGACAAGACCAGCCAGGCGTTTGCCGTGTTTGTTCCGGTCAAGTCGGTGGGCGTGGTCAATGACGAGCGTCGCTATGCCTGGGTAGTGTCCCTGCGTGCAGTGGAAACCATCGACTTTATGACCGCCCGCTGGGCACATCTGCCTTATGAGCTGATCGAGAAGGTATCCACCCGCATCATCACCGAAATCGAGGGTATCTCCCGGGTGGTGTACGACGTGTCGAGCAAGCCGCCGGCTACCATTGAGTGGGAGTGATTGCAGACCTAGCGCAGCCATATACCTGACGGCATAAATGCCAGAAAGCCCGCATTATTGCGGGCTTTCTGGTTTTATTGTCCGGTAGCGCAAGTGGGT
>CAZMLX010000113.1:0-6192 GCA_964567275.1 uncultured Thiopseudomonas sp.
GCAGTGGATACCGTGGGTGGCGAGATTCTGTTCAATGTGGTCAAGTCGCTGAATTACGGTGGCAGCGTTGCCTGCTGCGGGCTGACCGCCGGCGCGGAATTTGCCGCCAACGTGTTCCCCTTTATTCTGCGCGGCGTCAACCTGCTGGGGGTGGACTCGGTCGAGCTGCCACTGGTGGCCAAAGCCTCCATGTGGGATTTGCTGTCGCTGCAGTGGAAAATGGACCTTGAGCCGCTGGCTGAGGAAATCAGTCTGGAGCAAACACCGCTGGTGTTGCATGAGCTGCTGGCGGGCCGCCAAAAGGGCCGGGTACTGGTACGTATCGACTGACCCCCGGCATTCTCGTTCTTTGGTGGTGCAGCCAACAGCTACAGTTTTTGCACCCTTTTCCAATTGGGAACGCCAACCTGCCCCGGTAAGGTGACGCACATTCACTTTACAGGGCAGGTTTTTTTGTGATTTCACACTGGGCCGAACGCTTGCGTCAGCATTGCCATCACCAGGCCGATGCCGTGGGCAATTTGCTGGTAGACAGCTACCACTTTCTTGCATTGTTTGTGATCGGTGCCATCACCGCCTGGGCGGCGCTGCAAACCCTGATCACCATGCTGGGCAATGACGCCATCAGCATAGACGACATTTTGCTGTTGTTCATTTATCTGGAGCTGGGCTCCATGGTCGGCATCTACTTCAAAACCCGCCGCATGCCGGTGCGCTTTCTGATTTATGTTGCCATGACCGCACTGACCCGGCTGATGATTTCCGATATTTCCCACCATAACGAGCCCGGCATCAGCATGCTCTATGTGTCCGGAGCCATCCTGTTGCTGGCTCTGTCGATTCTGGTGATCGGCTATTACAACACCCGCTTTCCGGCGCAGGATGAGCTGGAAGACAGCCCGGCCGCCCATAGTTCACATTCCGCAATCTCTGGAGACAAACGATGACCGCTGTTGAACATTCCACACTCGCTGCAACTTCTGCCAGTTCCCGCCCGGCAAGCGAATCTCCGGCTGATGGCGTTTTGTATGGTGTATGCAGCCGTTCCCTGCCGCCCGGGCTGGTGCAGGCCATGCAGCAGAGCCTGTCCCGTACCGAAGACTGGGAAAAAATGGCCAGTGCCGAGCAGCCGGTAAAGTAGGGCGGGGCTGGTTTGAATCGGGCGCCTGACAAGGGCGCCTTTTTTTGGGCAAAAAAAATCCCTGAGTAATCAGGGATTTATAAAATAAAATTGGCGGTGAAGGAGAGATTCGAACTCTCGATACGGTCTCCCGTATACCCGCTTTCCAGGCGAGCTCCTTCAGCCACTCGGACACTTCACCGCAATTCTGAGCGGGCTTGTCGTCCCGTTCAGGTGGCGCACTATACTTGAGCTTTTTTCAAAAAGCAAATACCTTGCACCCACATTTTCAGGCAGATCAGCTAACCAGGAGAAAGCTTTTGAAACTGTTCTGGCCGGGCCGGCGCGAGCTGACCCGTGTGACGGATGCGCTGGGCGAGATCCGCATTGTGCAAAAAGGCAGCAAGCGCTCGCTGATATTTGGTGAAGAATCCGAGCAAAGCGCCGTGTGTATGCGCCACCCCCGGCGGCTGGAATACCAGTATTCACGGGCCATGTTGCTGGGGGCGCTTTGTCATCCGCAACCGGAAACAGCCTTGTTTTTGGGGCTGGGTGCCGGTGCGCTGGTGCGGGCCTGCCTGGACGCCTTGCCGAGCCTGATTGACGCCGAAATCATCGAATTGCGCCCAGCCGTGCTGGAGCTGGCCTGTCGTTATCTCGGCTTTGTACCGGACGAGCGCATGACGCTGCGGCTGGGCGACGCCCTGCAATTGCTGGATAGCGCCGAGCGGGCCGACTTGATCTTTCTGGACCTGTATGACGAAAGCGGCCCGTCCCGGGGGCATATGGCCTGGGACTTTCTCAGCGCCTGTCAGGACAAGCTGGAGCCGGGTGGCTGGCTGATCATCAACCAGTGGGCGCTGCAGGACAACCAGCCGCTGGCGACACCCTTGTTGCGGGGCTTGTATGACCGCCACTACTGGGAATTGCCGGTCAGCGAAGGCAATGTCATTTTGCTGGTGCCGGCCAGCACCGAACAAAATTTGCCGGTCGCCGAACTGCGCCAGCGGGCGCAGTCGGTGGGCAAGCGTCTGGGGTTCGAAATGGCGCAACTGGTGGAGCAGATCCGTCTTAACTGAATGAATGCTGCAAATCCGCTTCAATGGCCAGGTCCAGAGCTTCAAGCACGTTTTTGCGAACCAGCAGTTTGGTTTGCCGGTGTGCTCGTTTGTTCAGCTGCTGCATCTGGCCGGCGACCGACAGTGCCGTTGGCATCAGCTGGTCGGCACTGACCACCTGGTCTACAAAGCCTGCGGTGCAGGCGCCCTGCGGGCTGAACATCTCGGCGTTGATCACCGCCCGCTGGAAACAGGCCGGAGTCAAACGGTCGTGGGCCAGGGTGATACCGGCCTGGTGCATGGTCATGCCGATCTGGACTTCATTGAGGCCAATGCGAAAGTCGCCGTCAGCAGCAATGCGGTAATCGGCGGCCAGCAACAGGAAAGCGCCCTTGGCAACGGCGTGGCCGCTACAGGCAACAATCAGCGGCAGCGGATGTGCTAACATGCGGCGGGTCAAAGCGGAGCCGCTGGCGACCAGTTGCAGGGCATGTTCGGGACCGGCCATCATCACCTTGAGGTCATAGCCGCCCGACAGAATGCCGGGTTGTCCGGTAATGATGGTCACCGCCTGATCGGCTTCGGCCTGATCAAGGGCGCTGTTGAGCGCCTCAATGACCGCCGGTGACAGGGCGTTGGCCTTGCCATTGTTGATGTGTACAACGGCAGTGCCGTTTTCCAGCCGGTAATCCACGGGGTTGTTCATGGCGCAGAGTCCTTGTTGTAATGTGAATGCCCGCAAACACTAGCCTGCTCCAGCGGCAGGGTAAAGCAGAAAAGTCCGGCCGGCCCGTCAAGGGCGCCGCCCCACTAAAAGATCAAAGGACACCATGAGCGAGACAGTAGACCAGGTTCTGGATGCGTGCGGGCTGCTTTGCCCCGAGCCGGTGATGATGCTGCACAAGGCCATGCGCCAGCTGCAACCGGGACAGACATTGCAGGTGCTGGCGACCGATCCGTCCACCCGGCGCGATATTCCAAAATTTTGTACCTTCCTTGAGCACAGCCTGTTGCAGACGGACGAGGATGGCGATGTGTTTCGTTACTGGATCCGTAAAAAGGGCTGAACCATGCGCAGCTTCAACACCATTGGCATTATCGGGCGCCAGGGCAGCGCCAAGGTGCTGGATACCATCCGGCGCTTGAAAGTCTGGCTGCTGGAGCGCCAGCATGAAGTGATTCTGGACGACGCCATTGCCGACATGTTGCCGGGCCATGGCGTGCAGGCATGTCCCCGCAACCAGCTGGGCGAGCACTGTGACCTGGTGATTGTGGTGGGCGGTGATGGCAGCATTCTGGGGGCGGCCCGGGCGCTGGCGCCCTGGCATACGCCGGTGCTGGGCATCAACCGTGGCACGCTGGGCTTTCTCACCGACATCAGTCCCGAGCATCTGGAAGAGCAGGTGGCCGCAGTGCTGGCCGGCTATTACAGCGTTGAAGAACGTTTTTTGCTGGAATGTGAAGTAGAGCGTGACGGCAGCATTCTGGCCCAGGCCGACGCCCTCAATGATGTGGTGCTGCACCCCGGCAAGTCGACCCGGATGATCGCCTTTGACTTCTATATCGACGACCACTTTGTTTACAACCTGAAAGCCGACGGACTGATTATCGCCACCCCGACCGGCTCCACCGCCTATGCCCTGTCGGCCGGCGGTCCGATCATGCATCCGCAGCTGGATGCGCTGGTGGTGGTTCCGATGTACCCCCATACGCTGTCCAGCCGCCCGATTTTGGTGGGGGCTGACAGCCAGCTGAAAGTGGTGGTGTCGGACCAGATGGACATTTATCCGCTGGTGTCCTGCGATGGCCAGAACCATGCCAGCTGTGCGCCAGGCGATATCGTGCGAATTCGTCGCAAAAGCTGCCGCCTGCACCTGTTGCATCCGGAAGGACACAATTTTTATGCGGTGTGCCGCGACAAGCTGGGCTGGGAGCGGCGTTAGCCGGAGCAGCCATGTGGATTGATCCCGACCGTCATTACGACATCATTGGCGATGTGCACGGCTGCGCTCCGGCACTGGAGCGCTTGCTGGAACAGCTGGGCTATCGCAAAACGTCCGGTGTCTGGCAGCACCCGCAGCGCCTGGCCGTGTTTCTGGGCGACATTATCGACCGGGGGCCGCAAATCCGGCAAAGCCTGGAGCTGGTCTACCGCATGGTGGAACGGGGCCATGCCTACTGTCTGATGGGCAACCACGAGTACTATGCGCTGGCCTGGCATACGCCTTTTGCCGACGGTTTTGTCCGCAGCCACAGTGCCCGTCACGCCAGCCTGTGGCAGGCCACTGCTGAACAGTTCGCCGCTCACCAGGCCGAGTGGCAGGCCTACCTGGACTGGTTTTCCGGGCTGCCACTTTTTCTTGATGGCGGCCGCTTTCGCATGGTGCATGCCTGCTGGGATGACGAACTGGTGGCCGGCGTCCGCCAGCGCTTTGGCGACAGCCGGGTGGACCAGGCGTTTGTCCGTGCATCGGCAGTGCCCGGCAGTCTGGAGCACCAGGTTTTCAACCGGCTGTTGCGCGGCATTAATCTGCGCCTGCCGGACGGATTGAGTGTACAGGGGCAAGACGGCCTGTCCCGTTCGTTTTTCCGGGCCAAGTTCTGGGAGCAGGAACAGATCCCGAAAACCTGGTCGGAGCTGGCCTTTCAGCCGGACCCCTTGCCGGCGGCCGCTGCCGGGCAGCCGATTCCACCGGGCTATTACCAGCAGCTGATCCGGCATGACCGCACCAACCCGATGCTGTTTGTTGGCCATTACTGGCGCAACGGCCAACCCGGTCCCATTTTGCCCAACCTGGCCTGCCTGGATTACAGTGCCGTCAATGGTGGCCGGCTGGTTGCGTACCGGCTCGGCGATGAACAGCAGATCCGGCCGGACAACTTTGTCTGGGTTGAGGCCGGACAACAGGAGCAGCCATGAATCAGCCACCGCACATGACGCTGGATGATACCCCGCAGACCGCCGACTTTGTACGTCTGTTGCGCCAGTTGGGGGTGGCCCACCGGGTCACTGAAGGCCCGGCCGGGTTACAGCTGTGGCTGACCGATGAACACAGCCTGCAAACTGTGCAAGACCTGTGGCAGCGTTTTCAGGCCGACCCCGGACAATTCGTGTTGCCAGTAGCGGCGGCTGTTGCCTCCCCGAACCGCAGTCCTGGCGTGCTGGCCAGACTATGGCAAACGCCGGTGGTAACGGGGGTGCTGCTGTTGTCATTGCTGGTGGCCCTGCTGAGCCAGCTGGGCGATTCGCTAACCGGTCTGGCGCCTTTTACCTTCACCCCCATTGTGCACCTGCAGGGACAGGACTACCTGCTGGGTTTGTCGGAAAGCCTGTCCACGGGACAGCTTTGGCGGTTGCTAAGCCCGATTTTTATCCACTTTGGCCTTTTGCATCTGGTGATGAACCTGCTCTGGGTGTGGGAGCTGGGCCGCCGGATTGAACATCACAGTGGCAGCCTGTTGCTGATTGCACTGATGATCGGTACCGGTGTCGGCTCCAATCTGGCCCAGTACCAGGCTTCGCCCGACGCCCTGTTTGGCGGGCTGTCCGGTGTACTCTATGCCTTGCTGGGTTATTGCTGGATTTATCAGCGGCTGTGCCCGGTTGCCGCTTTTCGTCTGCCGGCCGGGATCGTTACCCTGATGCTGGTCTGGCTGGTGTTGTGTTTTACCGGTTTGGTCAGCCTGCTCGGGTTTGGCCAGATTGCCAATGCCGCCCACCTGGCCGGGCTGATTCTGGGCTGTCTGGCCGGGTTGCTGGCTGGTTATCTGGCCCGCCAACGCCGGCTGGCGGGCTAACTGTTTATTGATGGTTTGACGGAGTACTCCATGACCGACTTTATTAAAATGATTGACGACATCAACCCTGAAACCTATGCCAGCCTGCGTCAGTCGCTGGAACTGGGCAAATGGCCGGACGGCACCCTGCTCAGTCGTGAGCAAAAGGAACTGACCATGATGGCCATCATCGCCTGGGAACAAAAGAACCTGCCCGAAGAAGAACGCACCGGTTAT
>CAZMLX010000113.1:6202-7356 GCA_964567275.1 uncultured Thiopseudomonas sp.
TATCTCGGTGGCGACCAGTGCGGCTCCAAAAGCAAGCAGGCCAAGGTGGATACCAGCCTGTTTGCCCCGGCAGCAGGGACCATCCACTGATGAGCGAGCTGGCCCGTGGCGCAGCGGTCAAGATGCGCATTCAGCTGGACGAGCCGGCCCGCTACCAGATGCGGCTGGGCGAAGGCGAACTGGCATTAAACGAGCTGCTGGGACAGGGCTTGCAGCTGGAGTTTCTGAGCGAAATCAACTGCATCCATTGCCAGCGAAAAACCAAAAAGAGCTTTGGCCAGGGTTATTGCTGGCCCTGCTTTGGCAAGCTGGCGCAGTGTGACAGCTGCATCATGAGTCCGGAAAAATGCCACTTTGACGCTGGCACCTGCCGCGAGCCGGAGTGGGGCGAAGCCAACTGCATGGTGGATCACTTTGTTTATCTGGCCAACTCCAGTGCGGTCAAGGTCGGCATCACCCGGGGTACCCAGCTGCCGACTCGCTGGCTGGATCAGGGTGCTGCGCAGGCACTGCCGATTTTTCGGGTGAAAACCCGCCAGCAGTCGGGTTTTGTTGAAGATGCGCTGCGTGCCCATGTCTCCGACCGCACCAGCTGGCAGGCGATGCTCAAGGGCGAACCTGCGCCGGTTGATTTGCCGGCCTTGCGCGACCGGCTGGTGGAGCTGTGCAGTGCAGAACTGGACGCATTGCATGAGCGTTTTGGCTTGCAGGCCATTCAGTTGCTGGACGATGCCGAGGTGACTGAAATCCGTTATCCGGTGCTGGAGTATCCCAAGAAGGTAAAGAGTTTCAATCTGGACAAGGAGCCGCTGGCCGAGGGCACTTTGCTGGGGATCAAGGGGCAGTATCTGATTTTTGATACCGGTGTGATCAATATCCGCAAGTACACGGGGTATCAGTTGGCCTTGCGGGGGATTTGATTTTTGCCTTGGGTGTTGGGTCTTGGGTGTGGCAGGCCGGGCGGGACGCTCCGCAAGCTGACGCTGCCAGTCTCGAAGCAGGCTTCGATCCTGTTGCTGAGGCTTGCTGCGGTCCCGCCCGGCCTGCGTCAACACAGTGGCGTTTGAGAGGGGGGTGGCCCGGCTTTGCCGGGCTGCTGTCGCTGTGTGTGCTCCAGGCTCAGTCGGTAGAGGCCATCACGCCGAGCGGTGCTC
>CAZMLX010000114.1:0-7335 GCA_964567275.1 uncultured Thiopseudomonas sp.
GGTGTATCGCAGGCGAAGCGCCTCGCCCCGCCTGCCACACCGCAGCCAAAAAAACACACAACGCAAACGACAGACAATGAACCCGCTAATTGCATCCAACAGCCGCCATCCCCTGCCCCAGTTGCCGCCGCTGGCGTTGTATGTGCATATCCCCTGGTGCATCCGCAAATGCCCCTACTGCGACTTCAACTCGCATGCGGCACCGGCAGCACTGCCGGAAGCAGACTATGTGGATGCGCTGTTAAGGGATCTGGAGCAAGACTTGCCGCTGGCTGCCGGCCGGCCACTCGGTTCGATTTTTATCGGTGGCGGCACGCCCAGCCTGTTTGGTGCAACTGCCCTGAAACGACTGCTGGACGGTATCCGCAGCCGCATCGACTGCACCCCCGATATGGAAATCACCCTGGAAGCCAACCCCGGCACCTTTGAGCAGGAAAAGTTTGCCGCCTACCGCCTGCTGGGCATCAACCGGCTGTCCATCGGCATTCAGAGCTTCAACAGCAACCATCTGCAGCAGCTGGGGCGGGTGCATAACGGTGACGAGGCATTACGGGCCGTAACAATTGCCCAGCAGGCCGGTTTTGAACGTATCAACCTGGACCTGATGCACGGCCTGCCGGACCAGACCACCGAACAGGCACTGAATGACCTGCAGCAGGCCATTGCCCTTAACCCCGGCCACATTTCCTGGTATCAGCTGACCATCGAACCCAATACCCAATACTGGAGCCGCCCGCCACAGCTGCCGGAAGACGACTGTCTGTGGGACATCCAGGAGCAGGGCCAGGCGCTGCTGGCGCAGCAGGGCTACCGGCAATACGAAATCTCCGCTTACGCCCGACCCGGCCAGCAGGCTCGGCACAACCTGAATTACTGGCAATTTGGCGATTTTCTCGGCATCGGAGCCGGTGCCCACGGCAAGATCAGCCATGCGGACGGACGCATCGAACGCTACTGGAAAACACGCCAGCCTGATGATTACCTGCGCAGCCTGCAGCCCTGTGCCGGCCGCCAGCTGCTGGACAGCAGCGAGCTGCCGTTCGAGTTTTTGATGAATGCGCTGCGGCTGACAGACGGCGTGCCGGCGGCACTGTTTGCCGAGCGCACCGGCCTGCCGCCGGCCACCCTGCAACCGGCACTGCAGCAAGCCATCGGGCGGGGGCTGCTCAGCGCAAATCCGCAACAACTGGTAGCCAGCGCACAAGGCCAGCTATTTCTTAATGACTTGCTACAGATTTTTCTGGATAGCGACACCTGAACAGGAGCACATCATGGATATCTTTATCAGCTGGATTGTCAGCTTTTCACAATGGTCCCGCACACACCTGGGCGATATCAGCCTGGCGCTGATGGCCGCCACGCTAGTGCTGGCCGGCCCGGCGCTCAATGGCTGGGTGCGCCGGCATACGGCATCCATGCACTTTATTCTGCGCACACTGATCTTTGTGCTGCTCTGTGCCGTCGGCTACGGTCTGGCAATGATTTATCTGACGCCCCTGCTCAAGCAGTTGCTGGGCCAGCTCAATAATTACAGCCTGGCACCGGTGCTACTGGTGCTGTTTACACTGATCGGCATTTTTGCCGACCGCAATTGATCAGCCTTCGGCCACGCATACCCGGTTTTGCCCCTGGCCACGTGCCCGGATCAGCATCTGCTGGGCCGCTTTGAGCACCGACATGGCATCCTGGCCAGGCTGGAAAGCCGCCACACCAACCGAAATGGTCATATGCCCCAGCCCCGGAAACTGGTGAGTCTCCACCCGTCCCCGCAACCGTTCGGCAATGCGCTGGGCAATCACCACCGGACACTGGGGCAGCAGCAGCAGGAAAATTTCGTCGCCCATGCGCACACTGACGTCCAGCTCACGGGAACCCTGCAATACCAGGCTGGCCAGTTCCTTGAGCCCCTGATCGGTCAGTTCCCGGCCAAAATTCTCAAGCACCTGGTCATAATCGTCCACCGCCAGCACCAGAGTGGCAAATGCCATGCCGCTGGTGGTGATGTTGGTCAACAGCTCCGGTAGCACGGTTGGTGAACTCAGACCGGTCAGCTCGTCCTGCGTACCCTCTGTCGCACGCCGGACCAAACCGGGATGCGCCTGCTCCAGGCTCGACAGCAGGCCCGTTTTCAGATCGGCCATTTCTTTGGAACGCACCGGCACCCGACGCAACAGCTCCGCCATATCCGCCTGCCCCAGCTGCCGTGTGTAGCTGGCCAGCATTTTCAGCGGTCGCACAATCCAGCCCGCCAACAGCCATGCCAGCAACAGGATAAGCACCACGGCCGGCAAGCTGTACAGCACTATGCTGCCCAGCAGGTCACCCTTGACCCCGCCCTCTGACAAGGGCTGCTGCAGCACAATGCGGTCACCATTGGCCATGGCTGCCTGCCCGGCCAAATACTGAATGCCATCTAGCTCAATTACCGCACGACCGTCACGCCCCATCGCCCTGAACAGCGCCGGGTCAGGTTCCTTGCCTATGGAAAACAGCACATTGTCTTCTGCATCCAGCAGATAGGCGCGGGTTTCTCCGCTTGACAGCAACTCAGCCAAAACTACGGGCCGCTCACCAGGCGATACGTCGGACAGGCGCCGGGCAAACGAGCGTACCCGTTGCTGGTGTTCACTCAGTTCATACTGGCGCAGTGACTGCTCCTGCATGCTGCCGGTGGTGAAGTACACATTGACCAGCGTCACCAGAAGGCCGGCAAGCACCAGCAGCATGATCAGCTGTCGCAATCCTAGACGGGCAATCACGGGCATCTTCTACTCCTTGGCCATTTGCGGCTGCCACACCAGCATTTCAGTTCCTTGCCAGTTATATAACATGGCAAAAAAGCCCTGTCATTCAGTCTTTTTTCACAAACTTGAGATCCCACACCCCGTGACCCAGGCGCTCGCCCCGACGCTCAAACTTGGTAACCGGCCGTTCCGCCGGCCGCTCCACCCAGTTGCCAGTAGCCGACAGGTTGGTATAACCGGGTGCAGCCTGCATGATTTCAAGCATATGCTCGGCATAGGGCTCCCAGTCAGTAGCCATGTGCAAAATGCCACCCGGTTTGAGTTTCTGGCGTATCAGCTCGGCAAACACCGGGTTAACGATACGTCTTTTGTGATGTTTGCTCTTGTGCCAGGGATCAGGAAAAAACAGCAGCACCCGGTCCAGACTGTTGTCGGCCACACACTGGCGCAACACATCCATGGCATCGCAGCTATACACCCGCACATTGCCGACATCCCCGCGCAACATGCCGTTGAGCAGCGCACCAACGCCGGGCCGGTGTACCTCGACCCCGACAAAATCCTGCTCCGGTGCCGCCAGCGCCATTTCCAGCAGCGACTGGCCCATACCGAAGCCGATTTCCAGTGTGAGCGGTGCAGTGCGGCCAAACAGCGCCGGCGCATCCAGCGGGCCCTGCTCAAGGGTCAGACCAAACTTTGGCCAGCCGTCATCCAGTCCCCGCTGCTGCCCCTGGGTCATGCGCCCGGCGCGCATTACAAAACTTTTGATTTCACGACGCTGTTGCGTCTCTGTCAGCTGGTTTTCGTTCACGTCAGATCAGGCCTTGCATGGGGGATGAAGCGGTGGCGTACAGTCGCTTGGGCATCCGGCCGGCCAGATAGGCCTGGCGACCGGCAATCACCGCATGCCGCATTGCCTGGGCCATCAGTACCGGCTGCTGCGCATGGGCAATGGCACTGTTCATCAATACCGCCGCACAGCCCATTTCCATGGCAATGGTGGCGTCGGAGGCGGTACCCACGCCGGCATCGACCAGCACCGGCACCCGGGCTTCTTCCAGAATGATTTTAAGGTTGTAAGGGTTGCAGATGCCCAGTCCGCTGCCGATCAGGCCGGCCAGCGGCATGACTGCAATGCAGCCGATGGCTTCCAGCTCGCGGGCAATGATCGGATCGTCGCTGGTATAAACCATGACATCAAAGCCCTCATCCACCAGCGTGCGTGCCGCTTTCAGCGTTTGCACCACATCGGGGAACAGGGTTTTGTCATCAGCCAGGATTTCCAGCTTGACCAGCTTATGGCCGTCGAGCAGCTCGCGGGCCAGCCGGCAGGTACGCACTGCATCTTCTGCGGTATAGCAGCCGGCCGTGTTGGGCAGAATGGTATAGCGGTCGGGGCTGATCACATCCAGCAAGTTGGGCTCGCCCGGATTTTGGCCAATGTTGGTACGGCGCACCGCAACGGTAACGATTTCAGCACCGGATGCCTCAATGGCAGCACGGGTTTCATCCATGTCACGGTATTTGCCGGTGCCCACCAGAAGACGGGAGTTATAGGTTTTGCCGGCCAGAACCAGCGGTGTCTCCACGGGAAGTGTTTTCATGGGATTTCCAGAGTACGCCGGCAAGGCCGGCAATGAGGGTTGCAGCCAGTTCTAGCCACCACCGATGGCATGAACAATTTCTACCCGATCGCCCTCGGCCAGGCGGTATAGCGGATGCTGGCTGCGCGGCACAATTTCATGATTAACCTCAACCGCAATACGCCGGCCCTGCAACTCCAGCGCCAGCAACAGCCCGCTTAATGTCGTTTCTGCGGCGTACCGTGCCGGCTCGCCGTTCACAATGATATTGATTTTCATATTATTCCTGCACCTGCTGCAACGGCGCCAGTACAGTGGCCACCTGGTCATTCTGCAGCATGCTGGTCAGCACGTCTTCATCCACTGGCCGGCTGTACAGGTAGCCCTGCCCTTCATTACAGCCCCAATCAATCAGGAGCGCCTGCTGCTCGACGGTTTCCACGCCTTCCGCCAGCACCTTGAGGCCCAGACTGTGGCCCAGCTGAATCACCGTGCGCACAATGGTGGCGTCGTCTTCATTGTCCAGCACGTCCTGGACAAAGCTTCGGTCAATCTTGATTTTGTCCAGCGGCAAGCGTTTCAGGTAAGCCAGCGACGAGTGGCCGGTGCCAAAGTCGTCAATTGAAATGCCAACCCCCAACTTGCGCAGTTCGAGCAAGTGCTGGCGGGCAATATCAACATTTTGCATCAGGCTGGTTTCGGTAACTTCGAACTCCAGGCAAGCAGCCGGTATGCGATAGGTTGCCAGCATCCGCTCAACCACCTTGTCCATACCCCGGTTATGCAGCTGGACTGCGGACAGGTTCACCGCCACCCGCAGATCAACCCAGCCTTCGGCCTGCCAGCGGGCCAATTGCTGGCACACCTGCTCCAGCACCCACTCGCCAATTCTCAAAATGCTGCCGCTTTGTTCGGCAATCGGAATAAAGTGGTCGGGCGGAATCCAGCCATGCACCGGATGCTGCCAGCGCAACAAGGCTTCTGCCCCCACCAGCCGGCCGGTTCCGTAGTCGATCTGTGGCTGATACAGCACATGCAGCTGGCGGTTTTCGACAGCCTTTTTCAACCCTTCTTCCAGCTGACGGCGCATGCGCAGTTCAGTGTCGATACTGGCCACATAGAAACTGTAACGGTTGCGGGCTCCGAGCTTGGCCAGCTGCAGGGTTTGCTCGGCCTTTTGCAGCAACAGTTCACTGCCTTCGGCATCCCTCGGGTACAGGGTGATCCCTATGGTAGCGCCCAGCGCAACTTCAACTTCGTCATTGCTGCCCGGCAGTTGCAGGGTAAACGGCTGTTGCAGCATGAACAGCACCTTCTGCGCCAGCACGGCCGCCTGATAGGGGTTTTCCACACCGTCCTGGACAATAATGAACTGGTCACCGCCCAGCCGGGCAAAAATGGCAATTTCGTTCTCCAGCTGGCTGCTGACCCGCTGTGAAAACTGGCGCAACAGCCAGTCACCCTGCTGAAAACTGTACTGTTCGTTAACCAGCTTGAAGCCGTCCAGGCCAACACAGAGTGTGGCTACCATGCTGCCCTCTTCATCAGCAGCAACCAGAATGCGGTCGAGTTTTTTCTGCAGGCCTTGCCGGTTTGGCAAGCCGGTCAGAAAGTCGACATGCGACATCCGCAGCAGGCTTTCCTCCGTTTCATGACGTTTGTTGGTGTTGTGCTCAATAGCGGTCAACAGCAGATTGATCCGGGTAACCCAGCGGCCCAGCTCGTTGTTGCGGTGAACATCCGGCACCGACAACTGGTGGCGCCCCGGGAACTCCGGATCAATGCCCTGCATGTCCTGCAGCAATTGCGCCAACGGCCTGGCCAGCAACAGCTGGTACACCAGGTGGAACACAATCAGCAGAATAAAAATGCACAGCACCCCAGCGCTCAACAAGGCCAGGGTACGGTCGGCAAACAGGGTGGCGTAAGGTGCGGTATCCAGCACCAGCCGCAACTGACCCAGCGTCATATCTTCGTCATCGCGCAAGGGCAAATCAAATGTCTGCTCGACACCAAACAGGCTGTCGGTCAAAAATCTCAAACCCGTGGTGCGCAGGGGTCGGCTGCGCTCATCCAGCACCTCTCCGTCGGCCTGCTGCAAAACAGCCACCCTTACCGCCTGGTTCTGAAACAGCCCATTGACCACCCGGCTTGCGGTCGACAAATCCTTGTTTTGCAAGGCAGCCCGCGCCGAATCCTCGAACATGAACAACAACTGCCGCCCCTCAACCGTCATGCTGGTCCGGGTGGCCTTGGCCAGCTGCACGGTCAGTAGCGCACCCAAGCCCAGCCCCAGCAGCAGGGTAACCAGCAGGCTCCAGCGCAACAGGGTTGCCGAAAGCCCTCTTGATCGGGAAGGTGCAGGAACTTCACCAGTCAGCATGTAATTCGAGTTCCGTCTTTAAAGGGGTAAAAATTTGATGGGGGCCAGATTAAAGCAGCCTTGGGCGTAAATGCAACGCCAGCCGGAAAAAAGCCCGGCGAACCGGGCTTTTCAACAACCTCTGAAACTTAACCGGCAAAGTTGGCCGCAACGAAGTCCCAGTTAACCAGGTTCCAGAATACTTCAACGTACTTGGGTCGGGCGTTACGGTAGTCGATGTAATAAGCATGCTCCCACACATCACAGGTCAGCAGCGCCTTGTCTTCGGTGGTCAGCGGGCAGCCGGCACCAATGGTGCTGCTCAGGGCAACGCTACCGTCCGGCTTTTTCACCAGCCAGGCCCAGCCGGAACCAAAGGTACCGATGGCAGTTTTGGTGAACTCTTCCTTGAACTTCTCGAAAGAACCAAAAGCAGCGTTGATGGCATCAGCCAGTGCACCGGTAGGCTCGCCGCCACCGTTGGGGCTCAGGCAGTTCCAGTAGAAGGTGTGGTTCCACACCTGGGCTGCGTTGTTGAATACGCCGCCGCTGGAGGTCTTGATGATTTCTTCCAGGCTCTTGCCTTCAAACTCGGTGCCAGGCACCAGATTGTTCAGGTTGACCACATAAGCGTTGTGGTGCTTGC
>CAZMLX010000115.1:0-7273 GCA_964567275.1 uncultured Thiopseudomonas sp.
CCATGTCCAGCACCCGGATTTGTACGTGGCCGGGACGCATTACACCTTTTTTCATGATGATTCCTCTTGTTGTTGGCACCCGTCTGGGACGGGTAGCTGGCAGGCATTCGCCTGTCCTTAGGGGGTTTTTACAAAGTGGTCTGACTCCAGCACCAGGTCGCTCTCGGGAAGCACCCGGCAGGCAAGGGCATAGCCGTCGGCCTGCTCTTGCTCGGTGATCTGGCGGCGGCTCATGCGGCCGGTGGAATACCGGCCTTCGAGCACCCGCACTTTACAGAGTCCACAACCGCCGCCCCGGCATCCGATATCAATGGCTTTACTGCCGGATTTTTCCATGCCGGCCAGCAGGTATTGGCCTTCGGGAATGGGAAATTCCTGTTGCCGGTTGACAACCTTGATGTTGAACGTGGCGGTTGAGCTCATGCGGTTCTCCTTACAGGCGTTTGAACAGGGCCGAGCGGCGTTGCTCGGTGGTGCCGTCCAGGGCGGTCAGGAATTTTTCCATATGGATGTCCGCCTCGAACACGCGGCCCTGCATCAGGGTGCTGATGGCTGCGTCAATCATGGGAGGGGGGCCGCACATATAGGCTTTGTGACCTTCCATCCGGCCGCTGAAGTGCTCGTTGACGGCTTCGTGAACAAAGCCGGTAAAGCCTTCCCAGTTGTCGTTTTCCTGCGGTTCGTTAAGGGCAGGAATGTAATGGAAGTTGTCGTATTGGGCTGCCAGTTCTTCCATCAGCGCCCGATTGTACAGTTCGCCAAGGTTGCGGGCACCCTGAAACAGATACATCTGGCGGGTATCGCCGTTTTCCAGCAGATCCATGGCCATGGACTGCGGGCTGGACAGGCCGGAGCCGCCGGCAATAAAGATGATGTCTTTGCTGTCGGAGGTGCGGACAAAGAACTGGCCATAAGGGCCGGACAGTTCAATGCTGTCGCCTTCTTTCAGTTTTTCATGCAGGTAGGTGGTGCCGGCACCGCCGGGCACATGGCGTACGTGCAGGTCGACATAGCTGTTGCAGGACGGGGTGTTGGCAATCGAGAATGCACGGCTGCCAACATCCGGAATTTCCAGGTTGATGTATTGGCCGGCCTGGAACTCCATGGGACGGTCGAGCTGGATGCGGATGCCCTTGATGGTGGGCGACAGCTGCTCGATGCTGGCGATGGTGCCCTGGTAGTCTTCAACGGTCAGGCCCTTGAAGTCGGGGTCAACATCGATGTCGGCTTCGATGGTGATGTCTGACTCGGGAATGGCGCAGCAAGCCAGTACCTTGCCTTCTTCGCGCTCCATGTCCATCAGGGCAAAGGGCGAGGCTTCGCCAAGATCCACATCACCGTCAAGTACCTGCACCTTGCAGGTACCACAAGTGCCGTGTCCACAAGCAAAGGGTAACCAGACGCCCTGACGTAATGCAGCGTTGAGGATGGTTTGCCCTTCTTCGACCTCGATGACGTCGCCAGTTGGCTCGACGGTTACTTGATAGCTCATGATTGATCCTTATTTGCTACGGAAGATTAAATGCCGGCGTTCTGGTAGCCGTTGTCCGGAGTCTGGAAGCGCAGTACGGCTTTGTGGCCGATGCCCTGGTCTTTCAGTGCCACATCGGGTTGGGGCTGGAATTTTTCACCGTTGAGCAACCAGGTGGTGGCATTCCAGTCAATGTCGGCATACATCGGGTGCTGGCTGAAGGCGCCGGACATGACCGTGTCTTTCAGCTCGGCAAAGGTCATTTCGCCGGGAACCGGGAAGGTAAAGGCGGAGCAGAACATCAGGTGGTGGTCCCAGCCGATGTATAGCAGCTGGTTGCCGTGAAAGTTTTTTTGCAGGTCGCGGGCTTCGAACTTGTAGTCGGGAGCAAGTGCTTGTACGGACATGTAAAGTTTCCTCGTTGGACCCGGCCAGCAGGCTGGCCGGGCTTTATTGTTATGGGCGATGGATCAGGCGATATTTTTCCATTTTTTCCAGCGTTGCTCGTCCGGAGAACCGCGGTAGTCGAGGTTGTCGGCGCCCATATTGAGCTGGTAGTAGTCGCGCAGCACGGTTTCTACATCGGCACCACCGCAGTTGCCCTGGAAGATCTGGTGGACCGGCAGCCAGGCCTGTACGTATTTCTCCGGCTCGTTGTCGAAGATGCTCTTACAGCCATCGGTACAGGTGTGGTAGGTCTCGCCTTCAAACTCGCTGGAGCGGTACAGCAGCTGGGTCGGGTCTTCCATGTCGGTGAAGCCCATGGGCACCTGGCAGACGCTGCACAGCATAGGCAGGGCCTGGCTGTAGAAGCGCTTGCCTTCTTCCTCCAGTTTGCGGGCCAGCTCCCAGCGCGGACGGTAGTACTTGTCAAAGGTGGTGGGGTACTTCTCGCTGAGCCAGTCCATTTCTTCGTCGGTCGGAACCCAGGTGTGGAAACCGGCGGCGTGACCGTAGTTGTAGAAAATCCAGGCGGCCTGGTGGGAAATGTGCTCTTTTTCCTTGCTGGTAATGTCGACAAACTTGGGCGTACGGATACCGTAACGGGCCAGGTCCTTGAACAGGGAGCCGCCGGCTTCTTCGAAGTAGACTTCCCAGGCTTCTTTCCAGGACATCACCTTGTTGGGCAGCTGGTAGTCCATCATCATGCCAACCAGCGACAGCAGACGGGTGCCGCGCCAGAACCACTTGTCGATCCACTTCTGCACGATGGGGATGTTGTCTTCGTGCTGTTCCAGCAGGAACTTGATGATTTCCAGACCCAGGGTCATGTGGCGGGCTTCGTCGGACTGGGCCGAGAAACCGAAGGTGCAGGTAGCCATGTCGCCGTTGAAGGCGGCACCGGACATGAAGGGTACGAACAGCAGGTTGGTCAGTACGTATTCGAAGCTGAAGCTGATGGCGACCAGGAACTCGAACGGACCGGCGGTACGGGCGTCGTCAAAAAACGACTTGGGTACCGACAGGTACCAGACCCGGTCGTGCATGTGGGTCCAGTCCTGGAAGCCGTCAAAGAACTTGTTGTAGTGGCTCATGGCGTGGATCTGGGTTTGCACGTGACGCAGTTCGTCGATGGACTGCATCTGGCAGGCAACCCGGGCACCGGCACCGCCAAACTGGCGGCCGACATGGGCGTAACCCTGATAGGCCTGGTATTCCAGCGGCGATACGCCGGTCAGGAACAGTTTGATGGCGTTGACGTAGCGGGCGTCGGCGACGTTGAGCTGGCCGTTGTTCTGGGCAAAGGCGTCAAAGATGGCGTACAGCTTCTTTTCTTTTTCGGCCTGGTACTTCCAGTAGGCGTCCATGGTCAGGCGGAACGGGTCTTCCCATTTTGACCAGTCGGTAATCTTGATGCCTTCAAACTCCTCGTAGGGGAAGGCTTCCTTGCGGTCGGCGTAGGAGTAGTCCCAGTCCAGGTCACGGGTCAGGGAGCGGTATTTGTCTTTCAGGTTCAGTTTTTTGGCTGTCATTGCTAAAACCTCTTGTAATTATACGTTCCAGTGGATGCTGAACTGGTCTTCGTCTTCGTCCACGTTGCCGCCGAGGGTGATCATGTTGAGGTGCAGTTCCTGCACGTCCCAGTCGCGGCCCATTTTTTCTTCAACGGTTTCACGCTTGATCACCAGCGAGCCTTCATTCTCGATGCGGATCATGGCGGGCTGATGATTGATGGTTGCGTCGGGGTTGTCTTCGGCAATGGCTTCAACAATGTAGCGGGATTCGTCGTTGTCTTGCAGGGCGAGGTATACCTTGGCCATGGATGTGCTCCTTAGTTGTCCAGTCCGATTTTTTTCAGGCGTGCGCCCAGTTGTTCGTCAGCAATGGCCAGGGCGTCGTTGCCCAGCAGGTGCTCGGCGAGCGGTTTGAAGGCGGCCAGGGCTTTTTCGCGCCATTTGGCAGTCCACTGCACCAGCAGTTCGCGGTTGGCATCGGACTCGCCAGCAACAGTTTTCAAAACACTTTCCAGCCAGCGGCTGGTGTCCTTGTTCCAGTCATGGACAATTTCGGTCAGCAGGGCAATGTCGCGGCCACCCATTTCAACCAGTTTTTCGTCCAGCTGCTGGTAGAACAGGCTGTACATCAGGCCGTCGATGACCAGATCCTGGGCCAGCACCACTTCAAACCAGTCTTTGACCACGGTGGTCTCTTCACACAGGGCGCGCATGCCTTGCCAGCGGGCATCTTCCATCCAGGCCTGCTTGGCTTCGTTCAGCGAGGTGCCGGTGCTGCCGTCCAGCATCAGGCCGATGCGGGACAGGTACTGGGCAATGCCCAGGCGGTCCATGGCGTTGTAGATCAGGGCCTGGGTGATGGCGGTGCCGTAACCGAAAGCGCAGCCGTACATGTTGTTGAGGTTGGCGGTGTGCTCAACGTGGCGCAGGGGCACCAGATAGTTGATCAGCAGCTGTTTGACCTCGTCAGACAGGTTGTCGACCAGGTTGCGCTTTTCAAAGAAGCTGTAGTTGCCTTCGGCGGTGTCCTGCAGCTTGGCGCGGTTTTGCACGTAGGTGCCGTAGTAGAACTGGCGCGGGTCTTTCAGGTCGTACCAGTCGTTCATGACAATGGCGGTACGGCGCTTGTCGTTCAGTTCGTACTCGGGCTGCCACAGCGGACGGTAATGGAAGTTGACCTCGGCTTGCAGGTCATAGGTGGCTTCCTGGTAGCGGGAAGCAGGTTTTTCACCAAAGCGGCGCTCGATATTGGCGTAGCTGTGGCGAATGGGCTCCAGGGTTGCTGTTTTGATTTCAATACTCATGGGTATCCCACCTCGGTAGGTCTTGTTGTTTTTTGATCAGGAACGATTTTGGTTGCGTGACATCAGGGTGTCTTCACCATAACGCCATTTGTCCATTTCAGCGTCGATGGCAGCCATTTGCTCTTCGCTCATGTGAACCACCTGGTTCATCTGGCAAAACTGCTCAAAGGCTGCTGGCGGCATGACCAGTTCAACGAACAGGGACGGGTCCCCGATCGCAAAGTCAAATTCGACAAAGCGTGCGCCTTCCTTGCTGCGGACCCGTACGTACTTGACGAGTTCGTCGAAGGTGGGTGTGTGTGCTGCATAGCTGTGTAACTTGAGCTCTGGCATTCGCATGACCTCAATGACGTGTTATAGGGGTTTGTGCGTCGCTATGACCATTGCAAAGGGGATGCCAGCTTTCCCGGTTTCCTTTTTGGCTCTTTTAACATATTGATAATAAATGATAATTTTAATATTTGAACGGGGTGGCGGGTGAATCTATAAGACTTTCGTTGAATGGGACGGGTGTGGTTTTTTTCACCAAATCATCAGTTGTGCAGTTGATTGTTGATGATTTGATCAGATGATTATGTGCGGATAGCGGATAATTTTGGCGCTATGCGGAGTTCGTTTGGTGATCCGGTTGGTAATAGTGGGGGTGGCAATGTGATTAAGATCACGTCCCCGTCAATAACAACAATATGAGGTGTTTTATGGCAGTCATGCGTGCCGCAAGGATTCACGAAATTGGAGGCCAGTTTGTCGTCGACGAACTGCCAGTGCCCGAGCCGGGCCCCAGGGATGTTCTGGTCAAGGTGTCCACCTGCGGCATCATTCCCAACCTCAGGAACGTGGTGACCCACTTTCCTGAATGGTACCCCTTTTTGCCGCTGCCGGCGCTGCCGGCCATTTTTGGCCTGGATTCGGCCGGCACTGTAGTGGCAGCCGGTAGCGAGGTCAGCCAGTTCAAGGCCGGGGACCGGGTGTATGTCAACCCGGGCATCGGCTGCAACGACTGCCGGCACTGTCATGCCGGCCAGCCTACACTGTGCGAGTCCTATACCTTTACCGGCTATTTTGGCTTTGGCGCCGGTTCCAAAGAGGTGTTTGCCCGTTACCCCTATGCCGGTTATGGCGAGTACATGACCGCTCATGCCAGCACCCTGGTGCCGCTGCCCGAGACTGTCAGCTTTGTTGAGGCCAGCCGCTTTGGTTATCTGGGAACTGCCTATTCCGGCTTGCTGAAATCCGGCTTGCGGCCATCCGGCAGCCTGCTGGTGCTGGGCGCCAGTGGCACCCTGGGTGTGGGGGCGGTGCTGTTGGCGCTGGCCATGGGTGCCGGCCGGGTACTGGCGGTAGCTCGCAGCCAGGAGGCGCTGGAGCGGCTGGTGGCACTGGACCCGAAACGGGTGACAGCGGTGCTGATGAAAGAAGGCGACATTGCCCGCCAGGTGCGCGAACTGCTGCCCGAAGGGGTAGATTGCATGCTGGATACGCTGGGGGCCAAGGCGCCGGCCGGCTTGTCGGTGGATGCCATGGCGGCCGTCTGCAAGGGCGGCCGTATTGTCCAGATTGGCGGGGTGGCCGGGCCGATCCCCATTGAACCGCATCCCTTTATGTGTCAGCAGCTGCAGTATATCGGCTCGCTCTGGTTCACCAGTGCTGAAGCCCGTGACATGGTGGCAATGATGGAGGCTGGTACCCTGGACCTGTCCTGGCTGGAAACCCACAGCTATCCGCTGGAGCAGCTGAACCAGGCGCTGGATGATATCCAGAGCCAGGGCAACGGTTTTACCAATTTCCATATCCGGCACCGGGACTGATCCTGGCCCGTCATCAAGGAGCATGTGCATGAGCAGAAAGTGTGTAGTCACTGGCCACGATGCCCGGGGCAATGCCCGGGTGGACTATGCCGGTGCGGTACCCAATGACCAGCCGTTTCAACATTCCCCGGGCTTTGGTGCGGCCCTTTACTGGAAAACCACCCCGGCCACGGTGCTGGGCGGCGCAGCGGGTGACCCGCTGGCCGGCGGCGGCAGTGTGTTGCCGGCGGCCGGCGGCAGCTGCGCCATGCTGGTGACCTTCCCGCCGGAAAGCGGCGTGCAGCCTGACGCTGCCGCCTTGCAGGCGGCGGCTGCAGAAATGGCCGAGCGACTGCCGGGGCTGGGTGACCAGTTTGAGCCGGATCACCCGGGCTTTCACCGGACCGATACCGTGGATTATGGCGTGTTGCTGGAAGGCGAGCTGGAGCTGCAGCTGGATGAAGGCGAAACCGTCACCTTCAAGGCCGGTGATCTGGTGGTGCAGAACGGTACCCGTCATGCCTGGCGCAATCCGGGCCAGGTGCCGGCCAGAATGCTGTTTGTGATGGTCGGGGCGCAGCGTGCACCGGCCGCAGGCCAGGCCTAAGAAAGGAGCAGGCAATGTCGGACAGGATTGAAGCGCAAAGCCATTTTGTTGATGCCGGCGGTATCCGCATGCATTACCGGGTGGCCGGCCGCAATTGAACGGGGTGGCGGGTGAATCTATAAGACTTTCGTTGAATGGGACGGGTGTGG
>CAZMLX010000116.1:0-7242 GCA_964567275.1 uncultured Thiopseudomonas sp.
TCCGGCCGCATCGGTCCCCTCGGCAGCAGGCTGCTGCACTTCGACAACGTCCGCAGGCTCTGACACTGCTTCGGCAGCCGGCTTTTTACGGAACCAGGAAAACAGGCCTTTTTTCTGCGGGGATGTTTGATTTTTGTCGTTACCGGAACCAGTCATGGATAATGGCGATCTCAGCAAGGGTTATTGATACCTGCGGCACAACAACCGTGAATGAAAATGCGGGGTATTCTATCATTAGTACCCCGAATCTCCCAGAACGCTGCTACGACAAAAAAACAGCCCCCAGGATTTCCCATGTCTCCATTGTTACGCTTAGGGTTCGCCCTGTTTTCTACCGCTCTGGCTGCCCTGCCCGTGTATGCCGCCACAGCACCCGCCACCCATGAATTTCGCCTCGACAACGGCCTCAAGGTCATTGTCCGTGAAGACCACCGTGCGCCGGTGGTGGTCAGCCAGCTGTGGTACAAGGCCGGCTCCAGCTATGAAACACCCGGCCACACCGGGCTGGCCCATGCGCTGGAGCACATGATGTTCAAGGGCAGCAGCAAGCTGGGGCCGGGCGAGTCATCACGCATCCTGCGCGAACTGGGTGCGGAAGAAAACGCCTTTACCAGCGATGACTACACCGCCTATTACCAGGTGCTGGCCAAAGACCGGCTGGAAGTGGCGCTGGAAATGGAAGCCGACCGGCTGGCCGGACTGACCCTGCCCGAAGACGAGTTTGTGCGGGAAATCGAGGTGATCAAGGAAGAGCGCCGCATGCGCACCGACGACAATCCTTCCGGGCTGGCCTACGAACGCTTTCTAACGCTGGCTTATCCGGCCAGCAGCTACAGTATTCCCACCGTGGGCTGGATGCACGACCTGGAGCGCATGACCATCGACGACCTGCGCCAGTGGCATGCACGCTGGTACAGCCCCGACAACGCCACCCTGGTGATTGTCGGCGATGTACAGCCGGAGCAGGTAAAAGCTCTGGTCGAGCGCCATTTTGGCCCGATTCCTTCCCGCCCTGTCCCTGAAGCCCGGCTGCCGCTGGAACTGGACGAACCCGGCGCACGCCGCAGCACCCTGTACCTGAAAACCCGCCTGCCCGGCCTGACGCTGGGCTTTAACGTGCCCGCATTGAACACCAGCCAGAACCCGACCGAAATCCACGCCTTGCGCCTGATCAGCGCCTTGCTCAGCGGTGGCGACAGCGCCCGTCTGCCGGCACAGCTGGAGCGCCAGCAAGAGCTGGTGGCCGGCGCCGGCAGCTGGTACAACGCCTTTGCCCGTGGCGACAGCCTGTTCGTGCTGTCGGCCACCCCCAACGTGCAAAAGGGCATCAGCCTGGAACAGACCGAGCAGGCGCTGTGGCAACAGCTCAAAGCCCTGCAGGACAACCCGCCCTCTGCCGCCGAACTGGCACGGGTGCGGGCCCAGCTGATTGCCGGCGAAGTGTATGGCCGAGATTCCATCACCCGTCAGGCACGCAGTATCGGCATGCTGGAAACCGTAGGCCTGTCGTGGCAGCTGCTGGACAGCGACTTTGACAGCCTCAACGCGGTTACCCCGGCCGACATTCAGGCCGCTGCCCGCCGCTTCTTCACCCCGCAACGCTCCATTACCCTGCATGTTCTGCCCGAGGAAGCCCGTCCATGAGCCGCCTGTTGACCTGTTTTACCGCCACCCTGCTCGGCGCCAGCCTGCTGGCCGGCTGTTCCACCCTCCCAGACCAAAATGCCAACAGTCCACTCGCCAGTCTGGCCCAACTGGACAGCGCCGCCCCCGAGCGCCGCAGCCTGGATATCCAGCACTGGCACACCCGCAGCGGTAGCCATGTGTTATTTGTGCAGGCGCCCGAATTACCCATGTTCGACATTCGACTGACCTTTGCCGCTGGCAGCAGTCAGGACGGTAACCTGCCCGGGCTGGCCGGGCTGACCAACGCCCTGCTTGACCAGGGCACCACCGGCAAGAATGCCGACCAGATTGCTCTGGATCTGGAAAACCTCGGCGCCCAACTCGGTGGCGGCAGCTACCGTGACATGGCAGTGGTCAGCCTGCGCACCCTCAGTGACCCGGCACTGAGCGAGCCAGCCCTGCAACTGCTGACCGAAGTGATTGGCCAGCCAGCCTTCCGCCCGCGCGACATCGAGCGCCTGAAAAACCAGCTGCAGGCCGGTTTTGAGCAGCAACAAAAAAACCCGTCTGTACTGGCCAGCCAGGCGCTGTTTGCCGATCTCTACGGCAATCACCCCTATGCACACCCCAGCGCCGGTACGCCCGACAGCATTCGTGCCATTACCCGCAGCCAGCTGCAGGATTTTTACCGCCGCCATTACAGCGCCGGCAATCTGCAGATTGCACTGGTCGGCGACCTGAGTCGCCAGCAGGCCGCCGACATTGCCGAGCGCATCAGCCAGGCGCTGCCACAGGGATCTGCCATTGCGGCGGTGGCCCAGCCGGATACGCCCGCAGCCAGCCAGCGCCACATCCTGTTTGACTCCAGCCAGACCCATATTCTGCTGGCACAGCTGGCGGTGGAGCGTGGCCATCCCGACTATCCGGCGCTGTTTGTCGCCAACCAGATTCTGGGGGGCAGCGGCTTTGGTAGCCGGCTGATGGAAGAAGTGCGGGAAAAACGGGGGCTGACCTACGGCATTTATTCCGGGCTGAGCCCGATGCAGGCCCGCGGCCCGTTCATGATCAATGTACAAACCCGCGCCGAGCTGAGCCAGGCCACACTGGAATTTGTACGGCAACTGCTGCGCACCTTCGTCGAGCAAGGCCCGACCGAAACCGAACTGGCCACCACCCGCCGCGAAATTCTGGGCAGCTTCCCGCTCAGCGCCGCCAGCAACTCGGCCATTGTCGGCCAGCTGGGCGTCATCGGCTTCTACCGCCTGCCACTGAGCTGGCAGGATGATTTCATCCGCGACATCGAGCAGCTGGACCTGGCCACCGTCAAGGCTGCCGTACAGCGTCACCTGCAACCGGATGCCCTGACCATCATCACCCTGGGACCCGAGGTGGAGCAGCTGCCGTTACCCGAAGCGGTTGAGCGCACCACACAACCGGCCGGAGCACACCGCTGATGAGTCGTCCAGCCCGGCCTGTCCCCGCAAAAAAAGGCAGCAACCAGCTGCGCATCATCGGCGGCCAGTGGCGTTCGCGCCGGCTGGCATTTCCCGACGCACCCGGCCTGCGACCCACTCCGGACCGGGTGCGGGAAACCCTGTACAACTGGATGGCACCGCACATTGCCGGCGCCCGCCTGCTGGACTGTTTTGCCGGCAGCGGGGCGCTGTTTCTGGAAGGGCTGTCCCGTGGTGCCGCCAGCGGCGTGGCGCTGGAACTGGACCGTGCCGCAGCAGCCAGCCTGCTGACCAACCTGCAGCTGCTGGGAGCACACAACGCCCAGGTACACAACCTGGACAGTCATGGCTGGCTGAACCGCCCGGCTATCCAGCAGTTTGACCTGGTGCTGCTCGACCCGCCCTTTCACCAGGACCTGTTGCAACGCAGTTGTCAGCTGCTGCAAGACCACGGCTGGCTGGCGGAGCACGCCATCATCTATACCGAAAGCGAGCAACCACCCTCGCAGCTGGGGCTGCCGGACAGCTGGCAGCTGCACCGCGAAAAGCATGCGGGACAGGTATACTACGCACTCTGGAAATGCTGAGGTCGCTGACTGTGGAAAAACTCAAAGGCCTGCTGGCCGTCGGTGCCTTGCGCACCATTGCCCTGCTGCCCTGGTCCGCCGTTCAAAAACTGGGCCGCTTGCTGGGCTGGCTGATGTACCGGCTGCCCAACCGTTCAAAGCAAATCGCCCGCACCAACCTGAAAAAGTGCTTTCCGGCCCTGTCTGCGACCGAGCTGGAGCAGCTGTTGCAGGAAAACCTGAAAAACATCGGCCAGTCTTTCACCGAAAGTGCCTGCGCCTGGATCTGGGCACCGCGCAAAACCCTGCAGACCATACGCGCCGTCGAAGGCCTGGACGTGCTGGAGCAGGCCCGCGCCGAAGGCAAGGCCATCGTCGGCATCACCAGCCATCTGGGCAACTGGGAAGTCCTTAACCATTACTACTGCCTGCACGGCGGCAATCCAGTCATTTTTTATCGCCCGCCCAAGCTCAAGGCACTGGATGAACTGCTGGCCCGCCAACGGGCACAAATGGGCAACCGGGTTGCTCCGTCTACCCGTGAAGGCATCCTTAGCGTCCTCAAGGAAGTACGCAAAGGCGGTTCGGTCGGCATTCCGGCCGATCCCGAACCCAGCCTGAAGTCCGGGGTATTTGTACCCTTTCTGGCAATACAGGCGCTCACCAGCAAATTTGTCGCCGGCATGCTTGGCGGCAAGCAGGACAAAGTGGCCGGCGTCTTTTTGCATGCCATCCGGCTACCGGGCGGCAGCGGCTTCAAAATACTGATCGAGGCGGCCCCCGACGCCATGTACAGCGATGATGCCGAAACCGCCACCGCCGCCATGAGCCAGGTGCTGGCCAGCTATGTCGAACGCTGGCCCGAGCAGTACATGTGGACCATGAAACGCTTCCGTCGTCGCCCCGACGGAGAAAAACGCTGGTACTGACCCTTGAACATCCGCCCGGATGGTCCTAAAGTCCCGCCTATCCATACGTAAGAGGCATCCCCATGCAAGTACATCTGCGTCAACATATCCGGACCTCCCTCAAATGCACCATCAAGGTCATGCACCCGGATTTCGACGACAGCATTGCCGTCACCGAAGACCTGTCCGATACCGGCGTGTTTATCAAACACCCTGAGCTGGCCCGCCTGAGCGTGGGCGATACCGTCCATGGCCAGGTACAGGACATGCCGGTTGAAGCACCGGTGCTGATGATGGAAGTAATGCGGGTCACGCCCGAAGGCGCCGGCCTGCGCTTCATCCAGCAGTAACCCCCCGCCACACCGCCCCGGCGGTCAGGAGTAACCATGCACAACAACAAGAAAAAACCCGCCCGTTGTTCCTTTGCCTCGGCCCTGTGTGTTGCAGCCAGCCTGCTGGCCGCCAGCGTACTGCCGGCCACGACCGCCGCCGCAGAACCTGCCGCCAGCCAGTTTGCCAGCAAACCGGTCCTTGCCCAGAGCTCGGTTCAGCGCATTCTTGAGGCGGCCAGTGCCCACGCCATCAAAAACCAGTGGCCGGTTTCCATTGTGGTGGTCGATGACGGTGGTCACATGCTGGGCATGGTCCGGCTGGATGGCGCCTTCCCGCTGACGGTCGACATTGCCACCGGCAAGGCCCGCACCTCGGCACTGACCCGCTGGGAGTCCGGTTTCCCGGAACAAATGATCAACCAGGGACGCTACTCGCTGCTGTCCGTCAATGGTGTTTTTCTGGAAGGCGGCATTCCGGTCAAGGTTGATGGCCAGACTGTGGGTGCAGTAGCCGCCTCGGGTGTGACCTCGGAGCAGGATGCTGAAATCGCCCGTGCCGGCATCGCCGCACTGGGCCTTTGACAGCGCTCAGCGACCAGCCCGGCAATGATGCCAGCCACGGTCGCTGACCACCGCATCCAGCGGCATATCCCACGCCTGCAGCGGTATCCGCTCAACCTGCTGACAACCATGGGCCAGCCCCAGCAAGGCCGGTAACGGCATGCCCGACGCCGCCAGACAGCGGTCATAGTAGCCGCCCCCCATCCCCAGCCGTCCACCCAACGCATCAAAACCCACCAGCGGCATGCACACCAGATCCAGCGCCCAGACCGGCGTCTGCCAGCGGACATCGGCCACCGGCTCGACAATACCGTAACGGTTGCGCTGCCAGCGGGTGGTGCTGTTGATCTGCTGAAAGCACATGCGGGGCGTACCCCTGGCGGCAATGACCGGCAAATACACCTTTTTTTTGCGTCTTAGCGCTTCTTCAAGCAGCCAATGCGGGCTGATTTCACCGTCATTGGCCTGATAAAAGGCCAGCTGCCGGGCACGACGAAACCAGGGGTGCTGGCACACCTGCAAATAGAGATTTTTGGCGGCCCGGGCCTGTTCTGCCGGACTTAGTGCACGCCGTTGCTGGCGTAACAGACGTCGCAGTTGCTGGCGCTCAACGACGGGATCAGACGAGAGGGTCATGAATGGGTTCCCCGAAAGTGCCGCTACTGACGTGGCCCTTGAACCCGAAGAGTCCAAGGTGGAGCCGGCATTGAACCTTCAGGCTTTCCGCAAGCGGACATGCACACCAGTTCACAGGTGCCAGCCCCGTTTTGAGTGAATCGGCTCAGGGACTTGATCAGCTGGCCAACACTCCAGGGAATGATTGCAGTATACACAGGGATCAAGGCGTGTCCAAACCGCTAGTCGGAAGACAGTACGCTATCGAGCTGGCGCAGCAAATGTGTTATCTGCTCACTGCTGGCACTGGCCTGGCTTTCCATGCTGCGCTGGCGGTCATGCAGTTCGTGGGTAATGTTCAGCGCTGCCAGCACCGCAATGCGCTCGGCGCCCACCACCTTGCCGCTGCGGCGAATGTCGCGCATTTTGCCATCCAGATAGGCGGCCGCCCGTTCCAGGTTGGCCCGTTCCTGTACCGGACAGACCACATGATATTCCTTGTCCAGAATGTGTACGGTTACCGTCTGTGCCTGAGGCTGTGTCATGTTTCCTGCTCCAGGGCCCGCAACCGTGAAATCATCATTTCCACTTTTTGCCGGGCCGTTTCGTTTTTGCCAATCAGCTGCGCCCGTTCTTCCAGCCAGCGCTGCTCGGCCTCCTTGAGACTGGCATAGCGCGCCTTGAGTTCAACATGCTGCTGAACCAGTTGTTCCACCTTGCCCTGCAGGGACTTAAAATCAGACATAGCGAGCTTCCTCCCGGACCCTCCCCGGATGCATGCGTATCAGCGGCACTAAGATACAGCAGCCCGCCGCCTGCAACAATCAGCCCGGCCACAAGCAGAATTCGGTCTGGCGTCCCGCTTCCGTTATACTAGCGGCCTTTTACCCGGTTTCTGGAGCCTTGCCATGACACAGCCCGTTTCTGCCTATCAGGCCTTTGTACAACTGCTGACCAGTCAGGGCCAGGCACTGTCGCCGGCCGAACTGCACGGGCTGCTGGCCGGACACAGCTGTGCCGGTGCCGGCTTTGAGCCCGGCCCCTGGCTCAATAACGCCGCCCAGCTGTTTGACGGCGACATCCCCGCCAGCCTGCAACCGGCCCTGACCGGCCTGCAGGAGATGCTGAAAACCGAGCTGGCCGCCGACGACTGCATGGCCATTACCCTGCTGCTGCCCGG
>CAZMLX010000117.1:0-7104 GCA_964567275.1 uncultured Thiopseudomonas sp.
AGGCTGTTCCTTGTCGGCAATGGCCTTGAGGATCTTGGCTACGGTCAGCGAGCTGATGTCGCCGTCCTGCTCAACCAGAATGGCACGGTCGGCACCCAGCGCCAGTGCGGTACGCAATTGCTCCTGGGCTGCGGACGGGCCTACCGATACGGCAATCACTTCACTGGCAACACCCTTTTCTTTCAAGCGGATGGCTTCTTCCACACCAATTTCGCAGAAAGGGTTCATCGACATTTTGACGTTGGCCAGCTCTACGCCGGTAGCGTCCGCCTTTACACGTACTTTTACGTTGTGGTCAACCACACGTTTGACAGCTACTAGAATCTTCATGGATTCCTCGTTATCTCCGGTGAATTAAAAATACCGCCAAGGCAAGCCCGGACAGTGATGCACGATCGCACGGGGCGATCCACCCAGGTCGGTCAGGCAAAATAGTCTGCTATCTTGAACGCAACCCGGTATGCGGTCAATACAGGCTGTTTGCTTACAGCCCGCAAGGAATTCAACACGCTTAAAATTCAGCCACAACAAATCTGCCAATCAAGGGACAATCATTGTTTTTGTAAGCCCGGTCGGCTGCAGCAACCGCCGCACCGCCGGAGAATCCCTGCAGCCGATTCTAACCAGCTTTCGCAAAAATTCAAACGATCGTTTGCATTGGCCGCTTGCGCCATGATAGATATAATGCCCACTGCTGCTCCGCCACCCGGTTCAGCGACTTTAATAATAGAAAAGCCGTGTACCGAGGAGAGTGCCAGTGGAACGCGAATTTATGGACTTTGATGTCGTCATTGTCGGTGCCGGCCCTGCCGGGCTGTCCGCCGCTTGCCGACTGAAACAAAAAGCAGCCGAAGCCGGCCAGGACATCAGCGTCTGCGTGGTCGAAAAAGGCTCCGAAGTCGGTGCCCACAGCCTGTCCGGTGCGGTATTTGAACCCCGGGCGCTGAACGAGCTGTTCCCCGACTGGAAAGAACTGGGCGCCCCGCTCAACACCGCCGTTACCCGGGACGACATCTATCTGCTGAAAAACGCCGAAAAGGCGCAGAAAGTGCCCGGTTTCTTTGTGCCGAAAACCATGCATAACGAAGGCAACTACATCATTTCACTGGGCAACCTGTGCCGCTGGCTGGCCGAACAGGCCGAGAATCTCGGCGTCGAGGTATACCCCGGCTTTGCCGCCCAGGAAGCCCTGATTAACGAAGACGGCGCCGTATACGGCATCCTTACCGGCGACATGGGTCTTGACCATGACGGCAACCCCAAAGACAGCTACACCCCCGGCATGGAGCTGCGTGCCAAGTACACCCTGTTTGCCGAAGGCTGCCGGGGTCATATTGGCAAACAGCTGCTGGCCCGTTACCAGCTGGACAAAGACTGCGATCCGCAGCACTACGGCATCGGCATCAAGGAAATCTGGGACATCGACCCTGCCAAACACGAACAGGGGCTGGTGGTACATACCGCCGGCTGGCCGCTCAACGATGACAATCCCGGCGGTTCATTCCTTTACCATATTGAAAACAATCAGGTAGCAGTCGGCCTGATCGTGGACCTGTCCTACAGCAACCCGCACCTGTCGCCCTTTGAAGAGTTCCAGCGCTACAAGCACCACCCGGTGATCAAGCAGTATCTGGAAGGCGGCACCCGGGTGGCCTATGGCGCCCGCGCCATTACCAAGGGCGGCTTCAACTCTTTGCCCAACATGGTTTTTCCCGGTGGCGCACTGATCGGCTGTGACCTGGGCACGCTCAACTTTGCCAAGATCAAGGGCAACCACACGGCGATGAAATCCGGCATGCTGGCCGCCGAAGCGGCTGCCGACGCCCTGCTGGCCGGCAGCGAAGGCGGCAACGAACTGACCGCTTACGTCGAAAGCTTCAAAAACAGCTGGCTGTACGACGACCTCTATCGCAGCCGCAACTTCGGGCCTGCCATTCACAAGTTTGGCTCCCTGATGGGCGGTGCCTTCAACTTTGTTGACCAGAACCTCTTTGGCGGCAAAATCCCGGTTACCCTGCACGACACCACACCGGACTACGCCACCCTGAAAAAGGCCAGCGAAGCGCCTAAAATCAGCTACCCCAAGCCCGACGGCAAGCTCAGTTTCGACCGCCCCAGCTCGGTGTTCCTGTCCAATACTGCCCACGAGTCAAACCAGCCGGTACATCTGAAACTGGCCGACGCCAGCATTCCGGTCGGCACCAACCTGCCGCTGTACGACGAGCCTGCCCAGCGTTACTGCCCGGCTGGCGTCTATGAAATCGTCGATACTGACGCCGGTGACAAACGCCTGCAAATCAACGCACAAAACTGCGTACACTGCAAGACCTGTGACATCAAGGATCCGTCACAAAACATCACCTGGGTCACCCCGGAAGGCGGCGGCGGCCCCAATTATCCCAACATGTAGCCACAAAAAAGCCCTCAAACGAGGGCTTTTTCAATACCGCTACAGCGCTATTTCTTTTTCACGTACAGCACCAGATTGTGGTCCACCAGCTCATAACCCATTTCGGCGACGATTTCGTGCTGGCGCTGTTCGATTTTTTGATCAAAAAACTCGAACACCTCACCCGAATCGACACAGACAATGTGGTCATGGTGTTCACCATCATCCAGCTCAAACACGGCGTGGCCACCATCAAAATTGTGACGAATGACCAGACCCGCCGACTCAAACTGGGTCAAAACCCGGTATACAGTCGCCAAACCCACATCCTCGCCTGCCTCCATCAGCGCCTTGTAGACGTCCTCGGCACTCATGTGGCGCTGGCCCGCTTTACGCGCTGCCGCCGTATCCAGAATCTGCATGATCTTGACCCTGGGCAGGGTTACTTTCAAACCGGCTTTACGCAATTCAAGGTTTTCAGACATAATTTATTCTCATTCCCCACAGTTTCACTGAAGGCCGATTAAGGGTATCCTTCAGCCCACTTAATAACGCACACCAAGATAGTGGAAGTCCGTCATCAATGCAAAAAACACGACTCTTTTCCGGTCTGTGCCTGGCCACCCTGATCAGCCTGGGTGGCTGCTCCGTTCCCGGCGTCTATAAAATCGATGTCCAGCAAGGCAACATCATCACCCAGGAGATGGTGGATCAGCTGCGTCCCGGCATGACCGCACAGCAAGTCCGTTTCATCATGGGTACCCCGCTGGTCACCGACACCTTCAGCCCACAACGCTGGGACTACCTGTACAGCCTTGAGCCCGGTCGCCAGCAACGCCGCCAGGAACGCATCAGCCTGATGTTTGACGACCAGGGCCGACTCAGCGGCCTGCAAGGTGACTTCATGCCCGGTCTCAGCAAGGATGACGAGATTCTGGGTTCCCAGTCTCCCGCCGCAGCTGACGACGAGCTGCTGAACGACTGATCCCTGACCGGCCGGGTATTGGCGTATCCGGCCGGTTGTCATTCAGGCATCCTGTTCCTTCTTGGCCTCAGCCGCTCGTGAAGCACGCTGCTTGCGCACCTCCTTCGGATCAGCCAGCAAGGGTCTGTAGACCTCAATCCGGTCGCCCGGTTCCAGCAACTGCTCATCGGGCTTGGTCACCGCCTTGCCAAAAATGCCCAGCGGACTACCGGCCAGATCCAGCCCGGGAAAATCCCGTTCCAGTCCCGACTGCATTGCCCCCTGCCGCACAGTGGTTCCTTCCGTCACACTCAGGCGCACAATTTTCTGCCGCTCGGCCAAAGCATAGGCCACTTCAATCTCAAGCATCATATTATCCATACAGTTGTTTGGCCCGCTGGCAGAACGCATCCACCATGGTATTGGCCGCATGCGTAAACAAAGGCCCCAGCGTGGCCCTGATAATCGCACCGGAATAATCAAACTCCATGTCGAGGCTGATTTTGGTGGCCTCTGCCGTCAAGGGCTGAAAGGTCCAGATGCCATGCAGCTTGCGAAACGGCCCCTCTTCCAGCTGCAACTCGATGCGCTCGCCCGGCACCATGACATTGCGGGTACTGAAACGCTGGGTAAACCCCGCCTTGGCCACCGTCAATTCGGCCCGCAGCGCTGTCTCGCTGCTTTCAATCAAACGGGTGGCCGAACACCAGGGCAAGAACTGCGGATACGACTCAACGTCATTGACCATGTCATACAGCGCCGCTGCCGGATAGGGCAACAAGGCAGAACGATTGATGCGAATACTCATGCGGGCAATCAAAATCCGGTGGGTGCCAAAAAAGCCACAGTCTACCCAACCTGCCCGCCAGCCACCACCCTGACCCCGAATTACTCTGACCCCGAATTACAACTTATAGCCAGAAGGCTTTGTTGCCTCTATAATGCCGCGCCTATGGCTAAACAGAAAAAACACCCCAAAGGGACCATTGCGCTTAACAAAAAAGCGCAACACGAATACTTTGTCGAAGAGCGCTTTGAGGCGGGGCTCGCCCTTGCCGGCTGGGAAGTAAAAAGCCTGCGCGAAGGCAAAGCACAGCTGGTCGACAGCTATGTACTGCTCAAGGATGGCGAAGCCTGGCTGATGGGCTGCCACATTACTCCGCTGCAAACTGCCAGCACCCATGTCATCGCCGACCCCACCCGTACCCGCAAACTGCTGTTGCACCGCAACGAGCTGGAAAAGCTGTTCGGTGGTGTACAACGCCAGGGTTACACCTGCGTGGCCTTGGCGCTGTACTGGAAAAAGCATCTGATCAAGTGTGAAATTGCGCTGGCCAAGGGCAAGAAAGAACATGACAAGCGTCATGTCATCAAGGAGCGAGACTCCAAGCTGGAGATGCAGCGGGCGCTGCGTGACCGCAACAAGGGCTAGGATTTTTTGGCCTCTGGTGCTGGGTGCTGTGCATGCCCGCCACCCTGCGACTATCCTGATTCCATCGTTACCTGGTTTGACCGGGCAACCTCCTTCAGAAAACGGGCAGCTGACAGATCATCCAGTCAAGCGGGGCGATGGCGGCCCGGGCGCAGGCAGGGAACCACGCCCCGTCATCCTGCGTTTTGCGCAGCAAAATCGCAGGATCCATAACCTGGGCTTCATGGATATTTTCCCGGGCCTTCAGGCATCTTTTTCTTTACAGACACAGGCCCGCAGGGCCTCGCTGAGCTGGTCTACCACCAGCGACCAGTTGGCGTCCGAGCACAGCAGTTCACGCAGCAGCTCGACCTGAGATTCGGTCCAGAACGGCGCTTCGAGAATATGTACGTTTTCCGGCAGCTCGTTGTCCAGCAGAAAACGGTCGATGCCTTCCTGACTGGAGTCCAGACCCAGCTGCAGGAACAGGTTGGTCATGCGGGGCGTTGCGGTAATCATGGCGTTATCCTCTCTTGGCGAGGCCACCCGCAGCGGCCTGCCCGTAGTCATACATACAGGGCCATCATAGACCCGCACAAGCACCCTTCGTCAACCACCCCCCAGGTAAAACTTGATACCGGCGGTGTTTTCAATCTTCAGGTATCTCCGGTGTTTCCGGCAGCGCTTCGGCCACCAGCTGCAGGCGGGCGGTATCCAGTTCGGGATGGCGGGTATCCAGTTGCGGCAGTTCTTTGGCCGCTTTGGCCGACAGCTGGCCAAAGCGCTCAACCTTGCCGTACAGCCCCTGCTGGCCGGCCAGCGCAGTCACCACCGAGTTGTAATGGTTGCCGACCGCACCCAGGCTGTTGCCCAGCTTGCCCAGCCGTTCCGCCACCGTGCACACCTGGCTGAAAATGTCGCCGGCACCCTCGCTGATTTCCCTGGCCTGCTGCTGGCTGCGCTCCAGCATCCACAGGCTGGACACCGTGCGCAGCACCGGAATCAGCGTGGTGTGGGACACCAGCACAATGTTCTTGCGGTAGCCGTACTCAAACAGCCCCCGGTCGTGTTTCATGGCTTCTATATAGGCTGGTTCCACCGGCATGAACATCAACACAAAATCCGGACTGCCCACGCCCGGCAGGCTGCTGTAGTCCTTGCCGGCCAGATCGTCGATATGCCGGCGCACCGCCCGGACATGCTCGTTCAGCGCCAGCTGTTCCTGCTCCGGCGTATGCGCCTCCACTACCCGCTGATAGGCATTGAGCGTCACCTTGCTGTCAATGATGATGTGTTTGCCATCCGGCAGGCGAATCAGGTAGTCGGTCTGTTTCAGCCGCCCTTCAGCATCACGGAAACTAGTTTGCACCTGATAGTGGGCTTCTTCCACCAGCCCGCTCATTTCCAGCGTGCGCCGCAACTGCGCCTCGCCCCAGGCACCGCGCTGCTGCGAGTCGCCCTTCAGCGCCGAGGTCAGGTTGCTGGCGTCCTCGCTCATTTTCAGGCCGGCCTCCAGCAGCTTGCGGATTTCGGTATTCAGGCTGGCATTGCCCTGCTGGGCAGCGTCGTGCACCTCGTTGACCCGTTTTTGAAAACCTTCGATCTGTTCACGAAACGGCCGTAACAGACTATCAATGCTGGCCTGGCTGCTCTGGCTGAAAGCCCGGCTTTTTTCTTCAAACAGCCGGCTGGCGACATTTTCAAACTCTCGCCCCAGCTGTTCACGGCTGTCAGCCAGTTGCTGCAGCTGGGCATCAAACTGTTCCTGCCTGCGCTCCAGCGTGGTTTTTAACTCGACGTGGCTGGCGGTCAGCTCGCCGTGCTCGCCCTGCAAGCGGTCATGGGCCTCTTTTTGCGCCTGCAACTGCTGGCGGGCGTCGTCCAGCTGGCTGCGCAATGCCTGTTCGGTGGCAGTCAGTGCCTCGATGCGGCTCAGTGCAGCGGTCAGCCGCTCGTGCAACTGGCCAGCCTGTTCACTCTGACGGGCCAGCTGGCCTTCCAGCTCGGCCTTGCGCTCACCGGCACCCTGCAAGCCCACGCGGGCCATGCCCAGCCGCTTGTCCGACTCATGCAAACGCTCCTGCAACTGTTCCAGTTGCTGTTGCCAGTGCTGGTATTGCTGTTCGCCGGCTGCTTCCAGCTCACGCAACCTGCGCCCCTGCAGCATGGCACCCAGCCAGTAACCGGCCATGGACAGCAAAAACGCAGCGGCCAGCAGGGCCGGCAGACGGGCAATATCAATGGGTAAATCGGGCATCAGGCAGCTCCGCAGCAGCTCCACAAAAAACTGGCTATTTATACAGCACCGGCTGTTAAAAATCGATACCCGCCCTCACCGCT
>CAZMLX010000118.1:0-7052 GCA_964567275.1 uncultured Thiopseudomonas sp.
GGATGGCGGTGAGCAGGATGAGCATGATCGATTTCAGCAAGATGCGTTTTTTGGTAGTGGATGACTTTTCAGAATTCCGCAGCTCCATTCGTGGCATTTTGGGCTTGTTGGCAGTGCAGAAAATCGACACCGCCGCCAATGGCGAGGAAGTTCTGGAGCTGTGCCGTCGTAACCGTTACGACGTGATTTTGCACGATTACAACCTTGGCGAAGGCCTGAGCGGCCAGCAGGTGCTGGAGCAGCTGCATGCTGAAAAACTGCTGTCGCCCTACAGTATTTTCATCATGGTAACGGCAGAAAACACCCAGGCCATGGTGCTGGCTGCCATCGAGTGCGAGCCGGATGACTACCTGAGCAAACCCTTTAGCAAGGTTGCCCTCCAAACCCGGCTGGAGCGCCAGATACGCCGCAAGCAGGTGCTGGCCCCCGTGTTGTCAGCGCTGTATGGCGAAGACTTCGAGGCGGTGCTGTCCGCTTGCGATGAAATTGCTGCTGCCGATCCCCGCCATGCCGTACTCTGTCAGCGGCACCGGGCACAGGCCCTGTGTCAGCTGGGACGTTATCTTGAGCTGGAACAGATGCTTGAAAATCAGGCCCGCACCCGGCCGGCCGGCTGGAACATGCAGGCGCTGGCCCGGTTGTGGCACCGGCAGGGTCGCACTGAAAAACTGACCGCATTGCTGAATGCTGCCATTCGCCAGTTTCCGCTGATGGCCGAGCTCCACGACATCAAGGCCGAGCAATGGGCCGAACAGGGCAATGGGTCAGAAGTGCTGGCAGCCTTGCAACATGCCGTTTCATTGTCTCCCAACACCATTGGCCGGCAAATGCTGCTGGCCCGCCAGGCCTGGCTGGGCGGACGCAGCGACCTTGCGGTGCATGCCCTGCGCCAGTGCTGGGAAATTGGTCGTTATTCCATGCGCTATACCGCCGAGGCGTTGTGGCAAATGCTGGCGATGCAGCTCAGGGCCGGCAGTAGTGGTGCTGGTGAGGAGCAGCGCAAATGGCTGCAGACCCTGGACAAACAGGATATGCAGAGCGCCGCCATGCGGCCGGCCACGACGTTGCTGAAAATCGAACAAAAACGGCGGCTGGGCAGCCAGCCGGCAGCCGCCGAAGTGCAGCCGCTGGCCAGAGCGGTGCTGGAGCAGTTGCCCGATTACAGTGCCGTCAGCCTGTTGATTCTGGGTGACTGGCTAACCGGGCTGGAACAGACCGACGCCGCCCGGACGTGCTGGACTTTTTGCGCCACCCGTTATGCCGGCCTGCCCGGGCTGGAACAGGCCATGGAGCAGAGAGTGCCGGCCCGGGACTGGACGGCGGCACAGCAGGCACTGGCGCTGACCCGCCAGGCGGTGGCATGCCATTATCAACAACAGACAGAGCAGGCCGGCCCGTTGTTTGAGCAGGCGCTGGCGCTGGCACCGGGCCTGTTGCAGGTGCATATGGCAGCAGCCCGTTTTTATGCTGCCTGCATGTTTCGCCAGCTGGAGGGTGCCACTGCCGCACTGCGCAGCTGTCTGGAGCCGCTGGGATCGGTATCGCCGCTGGATGCGGAGCACTTTGAACTGCGTACGCTCAGGGCGTCACTGGAGTCCAGGCCATGGTGAAAACCGTCGATTTTTCCACGCTGATGGCGTCCAGCGTGCATGACATGAAAAACGCCATTGCCGCCATTGGCCAGGCCTACGAAAGCCTGCTGGCCAAGCTGCCGCCGGAGCTTGGCCAGTGTGCCGAGGTCAGTCTGATCGAGCGTGAATCGCTGCGGCTGGATGCCATGCTGATCCAGTTGCTGGGGCTGTACAAATTTGAACACGGGCAGCTGCAGTTGCAGTGCGACTATCACCGGCTGGATGACTTCTTTGAAGACCTGCACCAGCGCCATGCCGGTTTGCTGGACTACCGAGGGCTGCAGCTGGATATCGAGCTGGACGAGCCGGATCTGGAAGGTTTTTTTGATGCTTCGCTGCTGGCCACCCTGTTTGACAATGCCCTGGGCAATGCCATCAACCACGCCCGCTCCAGCCTGATTTTGCGGGCCGCACAACGGGATGGCGAGGTGGTGCTGGAGCTCTGTGATGATGGTCCGGGCTATCCGGCCGGCATGCTTGGCCCGGTGCGCGAGCGTGAAGCCAGCGGCATTGACCGCAGCAGCGGCAGCACCGGACTGGGCCTTTACTTTGCAGCCAGCATTGTCGCCTTGCATGATCAGGACGGTCGTCCGGCCAGGCTGGAGCTGGCCAATGGCGGCTGCCTGCCGGGTGCCTGCCTGCAAGTCGGTTTGCCGTTGCCGTCACTGTTTTAACAGGGGCTGGCAGCAGGATCGTCCGCCTGCCTCAGTCCAGACCCAGCTCTGCCTGCAGGGATGCCCGCACGCAGTACAGAATGCCTTCTTCCAGCCCGTTAAACTGGCGTGCCACCGACGCCGCCGACGGCAGTTCGCCGTCATCGCTATCCAGAAAAGCCTCACGGATCTCGTCCAGCGTCTGTTCCGGCAGCTCCAGTGCCTGTTCCAGCTGCAACTGGCCGCCGGCAATTGCCTGGCTCAGGTGACTGTACACCTGCCGTGGCGTGCACTGCTGTTGCCGGGCGATTTGCTCCGGCGTCATGCCGTGGCGGGCGAGGGTGATGATCTCGTGCCGCAGGTCATGGCTGTCGGCAGCCGGCTGCTGTTCGGTGCTGGTGGTAAACACTGCCAGAAAATCAGCTCCGTAACGTTCCAGTTTGAGCTGGCCAACGCCGCTGACTTCGGCCATGTCGGACAGGCTTTGCGGCTGGCGGCGCAGCATGTCGAGCAGCGTGTTGTCATTGAAAATGACATAAGGCGGTACTTCGTGGGCTTCAGCCAGACGTTTGCGCAGGGCCCGCAATTGTTCCCAGGTGGCCCGCTCATGGCTGCGCACCAGCTGGCTGGCAGCGCTGCTGCGCTGGGTGGTCTGGGTGCGGGCGCTGTCTTCGCGCAGTTCCAGTCGCACCTCGCCCCGCAGCAAGGGACGGCAGGACTCGTTCAGGCGCAAGCCGCCAAAACCTTCGACATCGACGTCCACCAGATTGCGCGCCACCAGCTGGCGAAACAGCGTGCGCCACTGGGCTTCCTTGAGCTGGCTGCCGATGTTGAATACCGACAGATGCTGGTGTCCCATGGAGCGGATGCGGTCGTTGTCCTTGCCCAGCAACACATCAATCAGATGACCCACACCGTAGCGCTGACCGGTCCGGTACACGGCTGACAGCGCCATGCGTGAGGGCTCGGTGGCATCCCAGGTACGTGGCGGCTGCAGGCAGTTGTCACAATGGCCACAAGGCTGTTCCAGCCGTTCGTCGAAATAGTCCAGCAGCGCCTGGCGGCGGCAGCGGGTTTCTTCGCACAGGGCCAGCATGGCATCCAGCTTGTGCTGTTCCAGCCGTTTGAAGCGCTCTTCACCGTCGGAGCCGGCCAGCATCTGCTTGAGAAAGATGACATCCTGCAGGCCGTACACCATCCAGGCCTCGGACGGCAGCCCGTCACGACCGGCACGGCCGGTTTCCTGGTAGTAAGCTTCGATCGACTTGGGCAGGTCCAGATGGGCTACAAAGCGCACATCCGGCTTGTCGATACCCATGCCAAAGGCAATGGTCGCCACCATGATCAGCCCTTCTTCATTGATAAAGCGGCGCTGGTGCAGGGCCCTTAGCTCATTGTCCAGTCCGGCATGGTAAGGCAGGGCGCTATAACCTTTTTCCACCAGAAAAGCCGCTGTGCTTTCCACGCTTTTGCGTGACAGGCAATAAACAATACCGGCCTCGCCCTTGTGCGGGGCGAGAAAATCCAGCAGCTGCCGGCGGGGGTTATCCTTGGCGCTGATGCGATACAAAATATTGGGCCGGTCAAAGCTGGAGGCAAAGGAACGGGCACCTTGCAGGTGTAGCCGCTGGATAATTTCCTGTTGGGTGCGGGTATCGGCGGTGGCGGTCAGTGCAATGCGGGGTACTTGCGGAAAGCGTTCGGCCAGCTGGCTCAGCTGCAAATATTCGGGACGAAAATCATGGCCCCACTGCGATACACAGTGGGCTTCGTCAATGGCAAACAGACTGATTGGCAGCTGTTCCAGAAAAGTCAGGGTGTGCTCCTGCAGCAACCGCTCGGGGGCCAGATACAGCAGGCGGATTTCACCACGGCGCAGGCGGCCGGCGATGTCCCTGCGTTCGTCGATGCTCAGTGCCGAGTTGAGTGCTGCTGCCGCAATGCCGGCCTCCTGCAGCTGGCTGACCTGATCCTGCATCAGTGCAATCAACGGTGAAATCACGATGGCGATGCCTTCACGCAGCAGCGCAGGCACCTGGTAACACAAGGATTTTCCGCCGCCGGTTGGCATCAGTACCAGTGCGTCGCCACCTTCGCTGACATGCTGGATGATATCGGCCTGGTGGCCACGGAAGGCGTCATAGCCAAACACATTTTTAAGTACGTTGAGCGCTTGCCCGGACATGCTGTTCTCCAAAATCAGCGGCACATTATACGCAAGCGGCTGTGACAAGACAGGCGGATGTGGCCGCACCGGCTGCACTGCATTACAATGAAGCCCGTTTTTACTGACCCCGGGGTACCCCATCATGTCCTTTGCCGAACAGCAAGCCCGTTTGCGCGACTTTCTGGATTCCGACGAACTGTACGAGGAAACGCTTGATTATGTAGCAGCACAGGGATTCCTGACGGCGTTGAGCATCTGCCCCGAACCGCTGGCCGAAGACGCCTGGATGAGCGAGCTGTTTGCTCGGCCGCCCGTGTATGCCGATGCGGCGCAGCAGCAGGACATTGAGGAAGGATTGCGTCAGCTGAAGGCCGGGATTGAACGCACGCTGGCCAGCGATGACGACTTTGTGCTGCCCTGTGAGCCCGAGCTGGGCGATGAGCCGGACGATTCCGATCTGCGTGCCTGGTGCATCGGCTTTATGGAAGGGGTGTTCCTGAATGAGGACGCCTGGTTTGCCGGTGATGAAGAAGAAGTCAGCGCCTTGCTGTTGCCGGTGATGGTGTTGTCCGGCCTGTTTGACGAGCAGGAAGACTTTGCCGACATGGTGGGCGATCCGGACCTGATTGACAGCATGCTGGACGAGATTCCCGGCGTGGTAACCAGTCTTTTCCTGCTGTTGCAAGCGCCGGAAGAAAAGCCGGTACTGCTGAAAAAGCCGCGTCACTGAGCGCTGCGGGTGGCATGCGGAACAATAGCAGACTGATTAAAAGTCTTTGGCTACGCTATCTGATATTTGCTCTGGGCTGGTGCAGCGTGGCGCTGGGGGTGGCGGGCATTTTTGTGCCGGTGTTGCCGACCACGCCGTTCATGTTGCTGGCAGCGGGCTGCTTTGCCCGCAGCTCGCCCCGCTTTTATCGCTGGCTGACCATTCATCCGTATTTTGGCCCCATCATTGCCGATTATCTGGCTGGCCGGGGGTTGCCCCGCAGGGCACGACGGCTGGCGCTGCTGATGTTGTGGCTGGGGGTAGGACTGGGGTGCTACTCGGTAGGGCCGGGCTGGGCCAGCGGATTGATGCTGCTGACCGCAGTGGCCGTTAGCCTGTATTTGCTGCGGCTGCCGGTGGCCGACGAGGTAAAGCGGTCCGGCATTGCGCCAGAAAAATAGGCCTTTGCAAAAAAGCCGTTTGCCCTTAGAATATGCGGCCTTTCGTGTGTGCCTTGCACGTGCGAAAGGCTTTGTTCATTTTTCAACTACAGGAAAGAAGTTTAATGGTAACTATCCGTCTTGCACGTGGTGGCTCTAAAAAACGCCCTTTCTATCACCTGACTGTGGCCAACAGCCGCAATGCACGTGATGGCCGTTTTGTCGAGCGTATCGGCTTTTTCAACCCCGTTGCCCGTGGTGCAGAAGTTCGTCTGTCTGTTAACCAGGAGCGCGCCAACTACTGGCTGGGCCAGGGTGCACAACCCTCCGAGCGCGTAGCCCAGCTGCTGAAAGAAGCCGCTGCCCAGACTGCTTAAGTTTAGGCACAGAGGTAACGTACATGAGCGCGGACGATTTGATCGTAATGGGTAAAATCGGTGCTGTGCATGGTGTGCGCGGAGAGGTGAAGATCCATTCCTTTACCGACCCGATGGAAAACCTGTTTGATTATCCGCTGTGGCATTTGCGCCGTGACGGAGAAACAAAACAGGTCAAGGTGTCCAGCGCCCGTTCCCAGGGCAAGGGGCTGGTGGCAAGAATCGAAGGGCTGGATGACCGTGAAATTGCACGGACTTACACCGGCTTCGAGATTTGTGTGCCACGCAGCGAACTGCCTGAACTGGAGCAGGGCGAATACTACTGGCACCAGCTGGTAGGTCTTCAGGTGATCAACCAGGAACAGCAGTTGCTGGGCAAGGTGAATCATCTGCTCGAAACCGGAGCCAACGACGTTTTGGTGGTACGGCCTTGTGCCGGCAGCCTGGACGGTCGTGAACGCTTGTTGCCCTACACCGATCAGTGCGTTGAGCAGATTGATCTGGAGCAGGGTGTCATCAGCGTTGAATGGGATGCGGACTTCTGACCCCGACATGTTGAAACTCGGAGTCATCAGCCTGTTTCCCGAAATGTTTGCTGCCATCAGCGAACACGGCATTACCCGGCGGGCGGTACAGCAGGGGTTGGTCAGCATTCAGTGCTGGAACCCGCGCAGCTTTACCGAGGATCGCCATCAAACCGTGGACGACCGGCCCTTCGGCGGCGGCCCCGGCATGGTGATGAAAATTGAGCCGCTGGAGCGTGCTCTGGCTGCGGCCAAAGCGGAGCTGGGCCAGGATGCGCGGGTGATTTACCTGTCGCCCCAGGGCCGGGTTCTGAAACAGGCAGCGGTGAGCGAGATGGCGCAGGAACAGGCATTGATCCTGATTGCCGGACGTTACGAAGGCATTGACGAGCGATTTATCGAGGCGCACGTTGATGAAGAATGGTCCATAGGCGACTATGTGCTTTCCGGCGGAGAACTGCCGGCCATGGTGCTGATGGATGCCGTGATACGGCTTTTGCCTGGCGCTTTGGGCCATGCAGAGTCGGCGGTGGAAGATTCTTTCACTGACG
>CAZMLX010000119.1:0-764 GCA_964567275.1 uncultured Thiopseudomonas sp.
GGTCAATGTGCAGGGGCACGTTGGTCTTGATGCCGTCAACAATGATTTCATCCAGTGCATTGCGCATGCGGGCCATGGCCTCGTCACGGGTATCACCCCAGGCAATGACCTTGCCAATCAGTGAGTCGTAGTGGGGCGGGACACGGTAGCCGCTGTACAGGTGTGAATCGACGCGGACGCCATTGCCGCCCGGTGCGTGGAAATGCTTGACCAGACCGGGGCTGGGCATGAAGTTGTCCGGGTCTTCAGCGTTGATCCGGCACTCGAAGGCATGGCCACGGAACTGGATGTCCTTCTGGCTGATGGACAGCTTGTTGCCGGCGGCGATGCTGATCATTTCCTTGACCAGGTCAAAACCGGTGATCATTTCGGTGACCGGGTGCTCAACCTGGATCCGGGTGTTCATTTCGATGAAATAGAAACGACCGTCTTCGTAGAGGAACTCGAAGGTGCCGGCGCCCCGGTAGCCGATATCGATACAGGCCTGCACGCAGCGCTCCAGCACTTGCTTGCGGGCTTTCTCGTCAATAAAGGGAGCAGGTGCTTCTTCGATCACTTTCTGGTGACGGCGTTGCAGCGAGCAGTCACGGTCACCGAAGTGAACGGCATTGCCCTGGCCGTCGGACATGATCTGGATTTCCACGTGGCGAGGGTTGCCCAGGAATTTTTCCAGGTACACCACCGGGTTGCCGAAAGCGGCCGCCGCCTCGTTACGGGTGTGTACGGCAGCGCGCAGCAGGTCGTCTTCGTGGTGTACGACACGC
>CAZMLX010000119.1:774-6978 GCA_964567275.1 uncultured Thiopseudomonas sp.
CGCCGCCGCCGCCGGCGGCCTTGATGATCACCGGGTAGCCCACTTCACGGGCAATGCGCAGAGCTTCTTTTTCGTCTTCGGGCAGTGGGCCGTCAGAGCCGGGAACCACTGGGACGCCCGCTTTTTTCATGGCGTCCTTGGCGGCAACCTTGTCACCCATCATGCGGATCACGTCCGCTTTGGGACCGATAAAGGTAAAGCCGGAGTTTTCGACTTGCTCGGCAAAATCGGGGTTTTCTGCCAGGAAGCCGTAGCCGGGGTGAATGGCGTTGGCGCCGGTTACTTCGGCGGCGGCAATAATGGCAGGGATTTGCAGATAGGATTGTGCGCCGGGAGCGGGACCGATACAAACGGTCTCGTCGGCAAGGGACAGGTGCATCAGATCACGGTCGGCGGTGGAGTACACAGCGACGGTTTTGATGCCCATTTCCTTACATGCACGTATGACACGCAGTGCAATTTCACCACGGTTGGCAATCAGGACTTTTTCCAGCATTGCAGGCTCCAGAGGGCTTAAACGATGGTGAACAGGGGTTGGTCGTATTCGACCGGCTGGCCGTTTTCGACCAGAATGGCGTCGATCACGCCGCCCACATCGCTTTCGATGTGGTTCATCATTTTCATGGCTTCAACGATGCACAGCACGTCGCCTTTTTTCACGGTCTGGCCGACTTCGGCAAAGTTGGCTGAGGTGGGGGACGGCGCCCGGTAGAAAGTGCCTACCATGGGCGAGCGCACCACGGTGCCTTTGAGTTGTGGAGCGGCAGCTTCGGCGGCAGCAGGTGCGGCAACGGCAGCGGCAACCGGTGCAGGCGCAGCTGCAACAGGAGCGGGAGCAGCAGCGTAAACGGTTTGCTGGGCAACAGCGCTGTTGCGGGTAATGCGTACTGACTCTTCGCCTTCATGAATTTCCAGTTCGTCAATGCCGGATTCTTCAACGAGTTCAATGAGTTTTTTTACTTTGCGAATATCCATCTGGGGTAACTCCGGGTTTTTATAATGGGTTAACGGTGGTTGAGTTGCTCAAGTGCAGCTTCGAGTGCCAGGCGGTAACCGCTGGCACCCAGACCGCAAATCACCCCTACTGCAATGTCGGAGAAGTAGGAGTGATGGCGAAAGGGTTCGCGTTTGTGCACGTTGGACAGGTGCACTTCGATCAATGGGATGTTCACAGCCAGCAATGCGTCACGTAGAGCGACGCTGGTATGGGTAAATGCGGCCGGATTGAACAGGATAAAGTCGGTGCCGTCGGTACGGGCGGCATGAATGCGGTCGATCAGCCGGTATTCGGCGTTGCTTTGCAAGTAGTCGAGAGTGTGACCGGCCGCTTCGCATTGTGCCTGTAGTTGCTGATTGATCTGCTCCAGGGTGGTGGCGCCGTAAACGTCGGGTTCCCGGGTGCCTAGCAGGTTGAGGTTGGGGCCGTGGAGGAGAAGAATGGAGGCCATGCAGGTTCCGTCATGACTGGGTTGAAATGCCGACAATATGCCCTGAATGGAGTGAAATGTCAGCTCTTTTGTGGGAGTTTAAAGCAGTGCGGAGGATTTTGCATGATGCAGGCCAAAAAAATCAAAGAAAGACTGCGCTTGGTGAGAACCTACCCGTGTTTAGCGACGAATCATCCAGACTCCGAGGAAGATCAGCACAATTCCGCCGATTTTTGCCGGGGTAACCGGGGCTTCCCGGAAACCCAGCCAACCCTGATGATCCAGCAGTAACGCACCGAGCAGCTGGCCGGCCAGCACCAGGACCATAAAAAGTAGGGCACCGGTACGGGGTGCGGCCCAGGCGGCGGTAAAAACGAAAAATGCACCAAACAAGCCGCCAATCCAGTGCCACCAGCTCAGCTGGGGCAGGGCGGCGGGGCGGAATGTGCCAGGCTGCAGGGCCAGTAGTGCGGCCAGTGCCAGTCCGCCCACCAGAAAAGACAGTGTGGCAGCGGCTAGCGGGCTGGCAATTTCTTTAGCCAGCAGGCTGTTGATACCGGCCTGGGCCGGCATCAGGGCTCCGGCCAGCAGGGCTGCTGCCGGAACCAGCCAGATGAGTAAGCCGGGTTGTGACATCAGGATGATTCCTTGCGGGAGTGGATGGGCGGCTGAGCGGATTTGGGATGGTCAGTCAGGGGCAGCATGGTGCTTCAGGCTAACGGGGTGGAAACTGGCGCAGCAGTTTGCTGGCGGCCTGGCGCAGGCTGGCGTCGCGCTGCTGCGGGCTTTGTGAGCGGTTCAGCGGCCAGGCTTCGCTGGCTTGCCAGGCCAGTTTGCCGGTCTTGGCATCCAGCAACTGCAGCTGCAAGGTTACAACCTGGTACTGCACGTCACGGCTTTCAACCCAGCCTGGGCCGTAATGGCGGCGCCAGGGGTCGTGCCAGCTGCTGCCGTGGTGATAATAGATGCGCTCGGTGCGGTCTTCTCGGCCGAGACGGGCACGAACCAGAAAGTCGGGCTGTTCAGGCCGCTGCAGGTAACCCCACTGCAGCAGTTCTTCGGCAATGGCATCATGCAGACGGTCGGCATCCAGCTCGCTGCTTTGGGCCGGGTTAAAAAATTCGATGTCAGGCTGCGCCCAGTGCCAGCTGCTCCAGCCGGAAAAGTCCAGGCGGGTGTTGTAGTCCAGCTCGTTCAGAGATGCGCTCTGGCAGCCGGTCAGCAAAAACAGGACAGCTACGAGTTGTAGGATGCGATGCATGGTAGTGCTCTCCGGATGGGGATGTGCACAGCATAGCAGAGCGAAAGAATTGTGTGACGCCAGAAACAAATCAGCCGCCCGGAGGCGGCTGATGGTGAGTGCTTACAGCAGGTGGGCAACGCCCGCTTTTTCCTGCTCCAGCTCGTCCAGAGTGATGTTGATGTACTTCTGGCTGAACTCGTCGATTTCCAGACCCTGCACGATTTCGTAGTCGCCGTTGGCGCAGGTCACAGGGAAGCCGAACATGGTGCCTTCAGGGATGCCGTAGGAACCGTCGGAAGGAATGCCCATGGTGACCCACTCGCCGTTGGTACCCAGCCACCAGTCGTGGATGTGGTCGATGGCGGCGTTGGCGGCGGAAGCGGCGGAGGACAGGCCACGGGCTTCGATGATGGCAGCGCCACGCTTGCCCACGGTAGGCAGGAACACGTTGGCGTTCCACTCCTGGTCGTTGATCAGGTCTTTTACGTTTTCGCCGTTGATGGTGGCGAAGCGGTAGTCGGCGTACATGGTCGGGCTGTGGTTGCCCCATACGCAGAGCTTGCGGATGTCGGCCACGGCCTTGCCGGTTTTCTCGGCAACCTGGGTCAGGGCACGGTTGTGATCCAGACGCAGCATGGCGGTGAAGTTGCGCGGATTCAGGTCAGGTGCGGACTTCATGGCAATGTAAGCGTTGGTGTTGGCAGGGTTGCCGACTACCAGAACTTTAACGTTGCGGTCGGCAACCTTGTTCAGGGCAGCGCCCTGGACGGTGAAGATTTCGGCGTTGGCGGCCAGCAGGTCGGCACGCTCCATGCCTTTGGAACGGGGACGGGCACCCACCAGAATGGCAACCTGGGTGTCCTTGAAAGCCACTTCGGGGTTGTCGGAAGCGGTCATGCCGGCCAGCAGCGGGAAGGCACAGTCTTGCAGTTCCATCATCACGCCTTTCAGGGCGTCCTGGGCTTGTGGCAAGTCCAGCAGTTGCAGGATGACCGGCTGGTCCTTGCCCAGCATTTCGCCGCTGGCGATACGGAACAGCAGGGCGTAACCGATCTGGCCGGCAGCGCCGGTAACTGCAACACGTACGGGAGCTTTCATGGTGTTTCTCCAAGTCGTTGGGGATACAGGATTTACCTGGGAATGTGTGGCTGTTCCGGCGCTCGGGAGCCAGAAAAATCAAGCCGCTTTTACACGGCGGGCAATGGTAGCAACCCTCAAGTATCAGTACAAGATCGACTTAAGGCGCTATCTGTTGCCCGGATGAAAAAACAGCCTGGCTATTGAAAACCGGACAGATGCACCCACATAGAGCAAATATCCGGTTGTCTATGGCCGGTTTTCCATGCGGCCCGGGCCGTGCACTTAATGTGATTGAGGTGATTGTGTCTACACTAGAACTGACAACTGACGAAGCGCGTGCCAGCTATGGCATCGGTTTGCAAATGGGTGAGCAGCTGCGGCTGAACCAGCCGACTGGTACCCTGTTTGACGTGGTAATGGCCGGCTTGACCGCTGCGTATCATGGCCAGCCCAGTGCCGTGGCTCCCGAACTGATCAATGCCAGCTTTGCGGTGATGCGAGAGCGCATGGAAGCCGAAGCGGCTGAAAAAGCCCGGCGTGCCGAACAGGATGGCATTGATTTTCTTAAAGCCAATGCGGACAAGGAAGGCGTGGTCACACTGGCGTCCGGTTTGCAGTATCAGGTGCTGACCGCTGGTGAAGGCACTACTCCGGGCCTGGACAGCACGGTGCGTACCCATTATCACGGCACCCTGGTTGACGGTACTGTGTTTGACAGCTCTTACGAGCGTGGCCAGCCGGCAGAGTTTCCGGTGTCCGGCGTGATTGCCGGCTGGACTGAAGCGCTGCAGCTGATGCCGGTTGGCAGCAAATGGCGGCTGTACGTGCCCAGCGAGCTGGCTTATGGCTCACGTGCGGTGGGCAGCATTCCGGCCAACAGCACGCTGGTGTTTGATGTGGAACTGCTGGATATAGTACAGGGCTAATCCTGGCCTTTTGGCCTGCCTCTTGATTGCCATCAAGGGCAATGGGGACCGCAGGCACTATGATGTAAACACGTCTTGTTTAGCGAGGATCATGACCATGGTCGAGAATCACCCTTTGTTGCGTGCAAATCCGGAACTGGCCGCTGCGCTGGCTGCCCGTGTAATGGCGGATGACACCTTTGCCCAGATGGCGCAGCAATATGCCGGTCTGGATGAAAAAGTGCAGTCAGCTGCCGCCAGTGCAGGCGAGCGGGATACCCATGCCAGTCTGGAACAGCAACTGCTGGAAGCGCTGAAGCCGGCCAAGTCATCGGGTTGCTGCGGCGGTTGTGGCGGCAAAGCTCACTGATTATTCCCTTTTGTGTTGTCTTGCCCCTGTTCCGGAGCTCTCCCCGGACAGGGGTTTTTTTATGCCTGCAGAAGGGTGGCCGGGGCAGCATGCTCCGGTTGTAGCTGGATGGCTGCGCTATACTCTGTGCTTTCTGCCCACCCATACAGGAGCCCGGATGGCCAAGGCAAAACGAATTTATGGCTGCACCGATTGCGGCAGCACCCAGCCCAAGTGGGCCGGCCAGTGCCCGGACTGCGGTGCCTGGAATACCATGGTGGAAACCGTGGTGGAAGGCGGCAGCCGAAGCGGCAATGCCCGTACCGGCTGGGCCGGTGAGCACGCCACCCTGAAAACGCTGGCCGATGTCAGCGTTGAGGAAATTCCCCGCTTTGGCACCCGCTCCAAAGAGCTGGACCGGGTGCTGGGGGGTGGCCTGGTGGATGGTTCGGTGGTGCTGCTGGGCGGGGATCCCGGCATCGGCAAGTCCACCATTTTGTTGCAGACCCTGTGCCAGCTGGCGCAGGACATTCCCGCCCTCTATGTCACCGGTGAAGAATCCCAGCAGCAGGTGGCCATGCGTGGCCGCCGGCTTGAGCTGCCGCTGGACAAGCTCAAGGTGATGACCGAAACCTGTATCGAAAGCATCATCGCCGTGGCGCAGCGCGAAAAACCGCGGGTGATGGTGATCGACTCCATCCAGACCATTTATACCGAACAGCTGCAGTCGGCTCCCGGAGGTGTTACACAGGTGCGTGAAAGTACTGCGTTGCTGGTGCGTTTTGCCAAGCAGACCGGCACGGCCATTTTTCTGGTGGGTCATGTCACCAAAGAAGGCTCACTGGCCGGTCCCCGCGTGCTGGAACATATGGTGGATACCGTGCTGTATTTCGAGGGTGATGCCGATGGCCGCCTGCGCATGTTGCGGGCGGTTAAAAACCGCTTTGGCGCAGTCAACGAGCTGGGCGTATTCGGCATGACCGACCGGGGCCTCAAGGAGGTCTCCAACCCGTCGGCGATTTTCCTCAACCGTGCCCAGTCGGCGGTGCCGGGTAGCGTGGTTATGGCTAGCTGGGAAGGCTCGCGCCCGCTGCTGGTGGAAGTACAGGCGCTGGTGGATACCAGCCACCTGGCCAACCCGCGCCGGGTGACCCTGGGGCTGGACCACAACCGGCTGGCCATGTTGCTGGCGGTACTGCA
>CAZMLX010000120.1:0-6894 GCA_964567275.1 uncultured Thiopseudomonas sp.
GCAGTGATTTTGTCGCCATCAACCCCAACTCGAAAATCCCGGCCTTGCTCGATTACAGCACTGACCCGGCCCAGCCGGTGTTCGAATCCGGGGCCATCTTGCTATATCTGGCGGAAAAATTCGGAACCCTGATTCCAACCGACCTGCCTGGTCGTACCGCCTGCCTGTCGTGGCTGTTCTGGCAAATGGCATCCACCCCCTATGTTGGCGGCGGCTTTGGTCACTTTTATGTGTATGCCGCCGAGAAAATCCCCTATGCCATCGACCGTTTCACTATGGAAACCAAACGCCAGCTCGATGTGCTGAATCAGCGGCTGGCCCGGTCCGCCTATGTGGCCGGCGACAGCCTGAGCATTGCTGACATTGCCATCTGGCCCTGGTACGGCGCCCTGGTCGCCAACAGCGTTTATGGCGCAGCCGAGTTTCTGCAAGCCGGTGAATACACCCACCTGGTGCGCTGGCAGCAGCAGCTGGCGGATCGCCCGGCGTTTCGTCGGGGCCGGCTGGTCAACCTGCGTGAAAACGGCCTGAGCGAACGCCACAGTGCCAGCGATTTCGAGGGCCTTGTATAGCAAAACCGGGCGCCAGAGTGACCTGACAAAGGTTTCATGGCGTGATGGTTACCGGGCGTTCCGGTAACCATCACGCATGGAGCGGGCAGATCACCCGGTCAAGCCGGGTGATGACGGCAGCCGGGTGATGACGGCCAGACGGGTGATGGCGACGGCAAGGCTTGCCAGCAGATCTAGCCCGCTGCACCGAGCATCAGGGCTTTCATTTCGGCAACCGCATTTTCCAGGCCGACAAACAGGGCGTGGGCAATGATGGCATGGCCAATGTTCAGCTCATTGATGCCAGGGATGGCGGCAATGGCTTCCACATTCTGGTAGTTGAGACCGTGGCCGGCATTGACGGTCAGTCCCTGTTTCTGGGCAAAAGCCGCTGCCTTGCGGATCTTCTCCAGCTCGACCGCCTGCTGCTGTGCGGTTTCGGCGGCGGAATAATGGCCGGTATGCAGCTCGATGGTGGTGGCACCCACCCGTTTCACCGCCAGAATTTGCTGCTCGTCGGCGTCAAGAAAAATGGACACTTCGCAGCCGGCCTGTTGCAGGCGCTCAACGGCAGCGGCAATGCGGGCTTCCTGGCCGGTCACATCCAGGCCGCCTTCGGTGGTCAGTTCTTCACGGGTTTCCGGCACCAGACAGACATGCTCGGGGCGGATGCGCTCAACGATTGCCAGCATCGGCTCGGTCACGCCCATTTCAAAGTTCATCGGCGTGCGCATCAGTTGGCGCAACAGCTCGACATCACGGTCCTGGATATGGCGGCGGTCTTCACGCAGGTGGATGGTGATGCCGTCGGCACCGGCCTGCTCGCACAGCAGTGCCGCCTTGACCGGTTCGGGATCACGGCCGCCACGGGCCTGACGCAAGGTGGCGATGTGATCGATGTTGACGCCCAGCAGGATGCGTTTTTTGAGGTTCATGCAGATGTCTCCTTGTGCCGCAAAAAGAGTTCACGGCTCATTAACGGGCGATTGCCCAAATGGGGGGCCAGCGCCTGGCGCATCAGGCGTTTCGCCGCCTGCAGCACCTGTGGCTGCTGCCATTGTACGTCGGCCAGGGCCTGCAGGTCGGCGCCCAGAAAAGCACCTGGCTGAAAGCGCTCGCCGGCCACCAGCCCCAGTTCGGGCTGTAGCAGATACCAGCGTTCGGGATGTAGCGGGTCGCCATGGCTGTCATGCTCCAGCGCAAAGCCGTAACCCAGCTGTTCCAGCAGACGCCATTCGTAGCTGCGCAGCAGCGGCTCCACCGGCTGGCCGGCAGCCAGCGCCTGCAGCGTCAGCTGGTAATGTTCAAACACCAGCGGCAAGGGATCGGCCTGCGGCAACAGCCGCATGCTCAGCTCGTTCAGATAGAGGGCGCACATCAGCCGCTGGCCTTCCAGCAACAAAAAGCTGCCGGCCGGCTCCAGCCGGGCCAGATTTTTCAGCTCGCCACGACCGGCATACTCAACCTCAAGCAGACTGAAAGGACGGGCAAGGCTGCCTTTTTTACTGCGGTAGCCCCGCAATACGGCACGAATGCGTCCCTGTTCACGGCTGAACAGGTCCAGCAGTGCGCTGCTTTCCTTGTAAGGACGCACATGCAGGACAAATACGGTATCCGGCTGCATGCTGGCCCTGCGCCGGGCTAGTCCTGATAGCCGAGCGAGCGCAGCGCACGCTCGTCGTCCGACCAGCCTTTTTTAACCTTGACCCAAAGGTTGAGCATAACCTTGGTGTCAAACAGGGTTTCCATGTCCTTGCGGGCTTCCTGGCCAATCAGTTTGATACGGTCGCCCTTGTCACCGATCAGGATTTTTTTCTGGCCTTCACGTTCAACCAGAATCAGGGCATGGATGTGCAAAGTCCGGCCCTGAAGTTTGAAATCCTCGATTTCCACCGTCATCTGATACGGCAGCTCGGCGCCCAGTTGACGCATGATTTTTTCTCGCACCAGCTCGGCGGCCAGAAAGCGGCTGGAGCGGTCGGTAATCTGGTCTTCGGGATAAAAGTGTTCGTTTTCCGGCAAGCGCTCGCCAATCAGGCGTTCCAGGGTGTCCAGATTGTGCTGGTGCAGTGCAGAAATGGGCACGATTTCTGCTTTTGGCAGCTTTTCATGCAGCCATTGCAGATGCTCGAGCATATCGGCTTTGTCTTCCAGGCGGTCGGACTTGTTGACCGCAACAATCAGCGGACAGCTCAGGTCCTTGACCCGCTGCCAGACCATTTCGTCTTCTTCGGTCCAGCGCATGCGGTCAACCACAAATACGCACACATCAATGTCACGCAGGGCGGTAACCGCACTGCGGTTCATGTAGCGGTTGAGGGCCGTCTGGCCACCGGCATGCAAGCCGGGGGTATCAATGTAAATAGCCTGCACTTCGCCTTCGGTTTTGATGCCGAGCATGTTGTGGCGGGTGGTTTGCGGCTTGCGCGAGGTAATGGCCAGCTTCTGGCCAAGAATATGGTTGATCAGCGTCGATTTTCCGACATTGGGCCGGCCGACAACAGCGACAAAGCCGCAACGGCTGGTCTGGGATTCAGTCATGGGAATTACCGTTTTCAATGCCGAGCGCCGTCAATGCGGCGGCGGCGGCAACCTGTTCGGCAATGCGGCGACTGCCACCCTGCCCGCTGGTTTTGTGATCGAGCAGTTTGACCTGGCATTCGACCTCGAAGGTGCGGCAGTGCGGCTCGCCCTGGATGTCCACCACCTCGTAGTGTGGCAGCTCACAGCCACGCGACTGCAAGAACTCCTGCAGCCGGGTTTTCGGGTCTTTGTTGGTATCTACCAGCGTCAGGCCGGCAAACTCCTGTTCCAGCCAGGCCAGCACCCGCTCCCGCGCCACATCCATGCCTGAATCCAGGTAAATGGCGCCGATGATGGCTTCGGTGGCATCGGCCAGGATGGATTCACGGCGAAAACCACCGCTTTTCAGCTCGCCCGAGCCCAGTCGCAGGTATTCGCCCAGATCCATGGCACGGGCCAGCACTGCCAGGGTTTCGCCCTTGACCAGCCGGGCCCGCAGCCGCGACAACTGCCCCTCGCGGGCCTGGTCAAAGTGATGGAACAGGGCTTCACCGGCAACGAAGTTGAGCACTGCATCACCCAGAAATTCCAGCCGCTCGTTGTTGCGGCCGGAATAACTGCGATGGGTCAGTGCCAGTGTCAGCAGGCTGCTGTCCTTGAACTGATAGCCCAGCTTGCGCTGCAGGCTTGCTAGCGGATTACTCACTGGTTGCGCACACGGTATTCTTTATCGAAACTGACCACCAGGTCGATATTTTTCACGGCCTTTTCTCTCACTTCATAATTGACCTTGACGAAAAATTCACCGCCCTCAACACGCACTTCCATAATGTCTCGGGCCTTGAGGTCACGAATATTGTTGACCCCCATGCCCTTCTCGATATGGGCATAAAATTCGCCGACATTGCGTACCGGTATTCCGCTGGCCTTGTCGCGCTCAACCGAGGTAATGAGTTTTTCCAGGGTTTTGTTATTCATATAGTGAGGAATGAGCTTGAAACCGATACTGGCGAAAAAGGCAACCAGAATCAGCACCACAACCCAGCCCAGTAGACTCATGCCCTGCTGACGCTTGTAATTCATTCTTTATGCTCCATGGTGAATGCTCTTGCTGAATGTGCGCAATGATACTCCTGATTGGCACCTCAATCGATAAGGCCAACCCGGTTAAAGTGTGGAACACTGCCCATTTTTGGCGTCGGCCAGCTCATCCAGATCACCGAAGCTTTGCCCACGATGTAAGAGTCGGGAACCATGCCCATGTATTCCGGCGCAATATGGGGATCATTCCAGTAGCGGCTGTCTTTCGAGTTGTCACGGTTGTCACCCAGCATGAAGTAATGCCCTTCAGGCACCACCCATTCGCGGCTGGGCTCTGGCCGGCGGCGGCTTTCCTTGCGGATGGTATAGCTGTGGTTGCCCAGTTGTTCCTGGTACAGCCGTGCTGTACCCAGACTGCCCGGCTCGTCACCCAGCCACTGTTCCGGCACCGCTTCGCCATTGATGTAGAGGCGCTTGTCAAAGCTGTAGGTGACCACATCGCCCGGCACACCCACGACCCGCTTGATGTAGTTGATGCGTGGATCTTCCGGGTATTTGAACACCATGACATCGCCACGCTGCGGGTCCCCCACCGGAATCAGCTTGACATCCAGTACCGGCAGGCGCACGCCGTAGGAAAACTTGTTGACCAGAATGAAGTCGCCAATCTGCAAGGTGGGAATCATCGAGCCGGACGGAATCTGGAACGGCTCAAACAAAAAGGAGCGCAACACAAATACCAGTGCCAGTACCGGAAACAGCGATTTGCCATACTCAACCGGCACCGGCTCCTTCTGCAGACGCTCCACGACCGCCGCATCAGGCGTTGCCACCTGGGCCTGATAGTTTTCAACCGCACGACGACGACGGGGTGCCAGCCATAGCCGGTCCAGCAGCGCCAGGGCACCACTGACCAGCACCGCCACCATTAAAATCAGGGGAAAATCCAGGTTCATGCTTAGTCATCCACCCGCAGTACGGCCAGGAAGGCTTCCTGTGGAATTTCCACGTTACCCACCTGTTTCATGCGCTTTTTACCGGCTTTCTGTTTTTCCAGCAGTTTCTTCTTACGGCTGACGTCACCGCCGTAACACTTGGCCAGAACGTTCTTGCGCAGCGCCTTGACGTTGGTACGCGCCACAATCTGCCCGCCAATGGCCGCCTGAATGGCCACGTCGTACATCTGCCGCGGAATCAGCTCTTTCATTTTCTCGGTCAGTACCCGGCCCTTGGTGGCAGCCTGGTCACGGTGCACAATCAAGGCCAGCGCATCCACCTTGTCACCGTTGATCAGGATGTCCAGCCGGGTCAGGTTGGCAGCCTGAAAACGGTCAAAGCTGTACTCCAGCGAGGCGTAGCCACGGCTGACCGACTTGAGGCGGTCAAAGAAGTCCAGCACCACCTCGTTCATCGGCAGTTCGTAAATCACCTGCACCTGGCTGCCAAGGAAGTTCATGTCCACCTGCACGCCACGCTTTTCAATACACAGGGTAATCACGTTACCCAGGTGTTCCTGGGGCACCAGGATGGTGGCCTTGACGATCGGCTCGCGCATTTCCTCGATCAGCGAGGGGTCGGGCATGCGCGAGGGGTTGTCCACATACAGGACGTCACCGTTTTTCAGCACGGTTTCAAACACTACCGTCGGTGCGGTAGTGATCAGGTCAAGATCGTATTCACGCTCCAGCCGCTCCTGGATAATTTCCATGTGCAGCATGCCCAGGAAACCGATACGGAAACCAAAGCCCAGCGCCTCGGAGCTTTCCGGCTCGTATTGCAGGGCGGCATCGTTGAGGGTGAGTTTTTCCAGGGCGTCACGAAAATCTTCAAAGTCGTCGGAACTGACCGGAAACAGGCCGGCATATACCTGCGGCTTGATGCGCTGGAAGCCCGGCAGCATTTCCACGTCCGGGGTGTTGGACAGGGTCAGGGTGTCACCCACCGGAGCACCCTGGATGTCCTTGATGCCGGCAATGACAAAGCCCACCTCGCCGGCTTTCAGGCCGTCGGTCTGGGTGTGTTTGGGGTTGAACACGCCCACGCTGTCGACCAGGTGCACCTTCCCGGTGGACTTGACCAGAATCTTGTCGCCCTTTTTGACCTTGCCGTGCTTGACCCGCACCAGCGACACCACACCCAGGTAGTTGTCGAACCAGGAGTCGATGATCAGTGCCTGCAAGGGCGCATCAATCTCGCCCTCGGGCGGCGGGATCTGGGCAATCAGGCGTTCGATCACATCTTGCACGCCCAGCCCGGTCTTGGCGCTGCACTGCACCGCATCGGTGGCGTCAATGCCAATCACGTTTTCGATTTCTTCCTGCACCCGCTCCGGCTCGGCCTGCGGCAGGTCGATCTTGTTGAGCACCGGCATGACTTCCAGCCCCTGCTCAATGGCGGTATAGCAGTTGGCGACCGACTGGGCCTCAACGCCCTGCCCGGCATCCACCACCAACAGCGCACCTTCACAGGCGGCCAGCGAGCGGCTGACCTCATAGGTAAAGTCAACGTGGCCGGGGGTATCAATAAAGTTCAGCTGATAAGTTTTGCCGTCACCGGCCTGGTAGTTGAGCGTAACGCTATGGGCCTTGATGGTGATGCCCCGTTCGCGCTCAAGATCCATGGAGTCCAGCACCCGCGACTCCATTTCGCGCTCGCTCAGGCCACCACAAATCTGGATCAGGCGATCGGCCAGGGTGGACTTGCCATGGTCAATATGGGCAATGATGGAAAAATTACGGATATGACTCAGATCACTCACAGAACTTCACTCTACAAATGG
>CAZMLX010000121.1:0-6845 GCA_964567275.1 uncultured Thiopseudomonas sp.
GCAACAAGGGCATCGGCGTGCTGATTACCGACCATAACGTGCGCGAAACCCTGGCCATCTGCGAAAAAGCCTACATCGCCAGCGAAGGCACCATCATCGCCGCCGGCACCCCGCAGGAAGTCATGGACAACCAGAAAGTCCGCAAAGTCTATCTGGGCCAGGATTTCCGTCTTTGATTCCGGCTGCCGCTTGTCAATTCAGGTCAAAGCAGATAACTTCAGGCATATATCTTGCTAAAGCCATTGGCGCCAATCATTGTGCGCCCTGCGACCTGGAGCCTGTCCGCATACCATGAAAGCCTCGCTCGTACTGAAAATGGGCCAGCAACTGACGATAACCCCGCAGTTGCAACAGGCCATTCGCCTGCTTCAGATGTCCACCCTCGACCTGCAGGACGAAATCCAGGAGGCACTGGACTCCAACCCCATGCTCGAACGCCAGGACGAGCACGACAACGGCCACGATCCGCTGGCCGAAGGCAACAACGAAGGCCAGTCTGGCGACAACTCGAACACCACCACCGACTTTGACACGACAGACCGCAGCCATGCCGACCACAGCGAAGCCGGCAACGAGCTGGAGCGCATTCCCGACGAATTGCCGGTCGATACCTCCTGGGAAGATGTCTACCAGACCAGCGCCAGCAACCTGCCCACCGCAGACGACGAAGACTGGGATTTCACCGCCACCACCGCCAGTGGCACCAGCCTGCAGGACCATCTGCTGTGGCAGCTGAACCTGTCCAGTCTGGACCTCCGTGAACGGCATATTGCCGAAACCCTGGTCGACAGCATCAACAACGACGGCTACCTGGAAGAAAGCCTGGAATCCCTGCAGCAGGGCTTCGACAAGGCCTTGAAAGTCACTCTGACCGAGCTGGAAGAACTCTTGCATCACGTCCAGCAGTTCGAGCCCACCGGGGTGGGCGCCCGTGACCTGCGCGAATGCCTGCTGCTGCAACTGGCCGCCCTCGACCCCGACACCCCCTGGCTGGAACAGGCCCGGCTGCTTTGCGACCAGTACCTTGACCTGCTCGGCAGCAAGGACTACAGCCGCCTGATGCGGCTGATGCGACTGAACGAAGATGCCCTGCGCCCGGTCGTGCAGCTGATCCAGAGCCTGGACCCCAGGCCCGGCTCCCACATCGAGGACAGCGAACCGGAATACATAGTTCCGGACGTCATTGTCAGCAAGCGCAAGGACCGCTGGGTGGTGGAACTGAACCCCGAAATTGCCCCCAAATTGCGAGTCAACTCGCTCTATGCCAGTTATATCCGGCGGGCCGACAGCAGCGACGACAACACCTTCATGCGCAACCAGCTGCAGGAAGCCCGCTGGTTCATCAAAAGCCTGCACAGCCGCAACGAAACCCTGCTCAAGGTGTCCACCGAAATCCTCAAGCGCCAGCAAGCGTTTTTCGACCATGGCCCGGTGGCCATGAAGCCGATGGTGCTGGCCGACATTGCCGAAGCGATCGAGATGCACGAATCCACCATCTCCCGCGCCACCACCCAGAAATACATGCACACCCCGCGCGGCATTTTTGAGCTCAAGTATTTCTTCTCCAGCCACGTCAACACCGACCAGGGCGGCGAATGCTCGTCCACCGCCATCCGTGCCATGATCGGACAGCTGGTAGCCGCCGAAAACCCGCGCAAACCGCTGAGCGACAGCAAGATTACCCAGCTGCTGGAAGAGCAGGGCATCCAGGTTGCCCGCCGCACCATTGCCAAATACCGGGAGGCGCTGGGCATCCCGTCCTCAACCGACCGCAAACAACTGGTTTGAGCCGCTTTTTATCAAGCCATTTGTTACAGTTTGAAGTACACTAGCCACCAAATAACCTCAGGAGCCGCTGCCAACATTATCCATCCGCAGCGTCTTCCCAAACCCACCCTAGGAGAGCATCTATGCAAATCACCATTACCGGTCATCAGCTGGAAGTCACTGACGCCCTGCGCGACTACGTCAACAACAAGTTCGAGCGTCTGGCCCGCCACTTTGACAAAATCACCAGCATCCGTGTCACCATGGGCGTAGAAAAAATCAACCAGGTTGTGGACGCCACCATCCTGATCGCCGGCGGCGACGTTAACGCCCAGGCCGAGCACGAAGACATGTACGCAGCCATCGACCTGCTGGTCGACAAGCTGGATCGCCAACTGCTCAAGCACAAAGAAAAGCAGGTGGATCGCCAGCAGAAAGGCGGCAGCGTCGAGCTCTAAGCACAATGATCCGTCTTGAGCAGATCCTCTCTCCCGCACGTTCCCGGGTGAACGTGCCGGGAGGCAGCAAGAAAAAAGTACTGGAGCTGATTGCACAGCTCTTTGCTGATGACCAGCCGGGGCTCAGTGCCCAACTCCTGTTTGACAGCCTGATTGCCCGCGAAAAACTGGGTTCCACCGGTTTTGGCAACGGCATTGCCATTCCCCATTGCCGGCTGGCCGACTGCAAACAACCTGTTGGTGCCGTTGTGCATCTGGAAAACCCGGTCGACTTCGACGCCATTGACGGTGCTCCGGTCGACTTGCTGTTTGTACTGCTGGTACCTGCCGCCGCCACCGAAGATCACCTTGCCCTGCTGCGCCAGGCGGCTGCCCTGTTCGAGCAAGAACAGTCCCGCGAACTGCTGCGCAAAGCGGCCGACAACCACAGCCTTTACCAGGCCGTGCTCGACCGGCTGGGTGCCGCCGGGGCTTGCTGACATGCGCCTGGTCATCATCAGTGGCCGTTCCGGCTCCGGTAAAAGTACCGCCCTCAACACCCTGGAAGACAACGACTTTTACTGTATCGACAATCTGCCGGCATCCTTGTTGCCCGCCCTGGCCGAACACAGCCTGTTGTCACCGGCTCCCGGCCCGGACCAGATCGCCGTATCCATCGACGCCCGCAACCATCCGGATCAGCTCGAACGCTTTCCGCACATTCTGCAAGCCCTGCGCGAGCGCAACATCCAGGCTGACCTGGTATTTCTTGACGCAGAAGACAGCACCCTGCTCAAACGCTATTCCGAAACCCGGCGGCGCCACCCGCTCACCAGCCATGAACGCTCCCTGCCGGAAGCACTGGCCTACGAACGCCAGCTGCTGGCACCGCTGATCGACAGTGCCGACCTCAACATCGACACCACCCGGCTCAACCTTTACCAGCTGGGCGACCTGATCAAGCAGCGGCTGCTGGACAAACCTGCCAATGGCACCGCCTTTTTGCTCAAGTCATTCGGTTTCAAACGGGGATTGCCGGTAGAAGCCGACTTTGTACTGGATGTGCGCAACCTGCCCAACCCCTACTGGCAGCCAGAGTTGCGCCCCTATAGCGGGCTGGAGCAACCGGTGATCGACTTCCTCGACCGCCAGCCCGAAGTGGAAGAGCTGTTTACCGACCTTTTTCACTATCTGAAAAAATGGCTGCCCCGGGTCGGCGCCAGCAACCGGGCCTACGTCACCATTGCCATCGGTTGCACCGGCGGCCAGCACCGCTCAGTGTATATGGTCGAGCGGCTGGCCAAGGCTCTGCGCCAGCATATCGACCCGATCCAGGTGCGCCACCGTGATGCGGTACCGCTGGACTCGCCATGACTGACCATAGCTGCCTGCTGACCATCAGCAACAAACGGGGCCTGCATGCCCGCGCCTCGGCCAGCTTGGCCACCCTGGCCGGCAGCTTCCCCTGCGAGGTGCGGTTAGGCCACCCCGGCAGCACGCCCTGCAATGCCAAAAATATTCTTGAAGTGATGATGCTGGCCGCCGCTCCCGGCACCGAACTGCAGCTGCACACCAGCGGCGAACAAGCCCTGCAGGCCCTGCAGGCCCTGCAGCAGCTGGTCGACAACCGTTTCAACGAAGACGATCTGCCGCTTTAACGCCGGACAGGGACAGCCTCTGCCCGGTCTACCAGCTCAGTGAGCCTCGTCCCAGTTGTTGCCCACACCGGCCTCCACCAAAAGCGGTACATCCAGCTCGGCAGCAGCGCTCATGCGTGGCAGCAAACCTGCTTTCAGCGCTTCCACATCATCCTGATGCACTTCCAGCACCAGTTCGTCATGCACCTGCATGATCACTTGCGCACGCAGACCGGCGGTTTGCAGCCAGTTGTCCACCTCAATCATCGCCCGTTTGATAATGTCGGCGGCAGTGCCCTGCATGGGGGCGTTGATGGCGGTGCGTTCCGCCGCACGGCGGATCATGGCATTTTTCGCCTGAATGTCCGGCAAATACAGGCGGCGTCCAAACAGGGTTTCCACATAGCCCAGCTCGCTGGCCTGCTTGCGGGTGCGCTCCATATAGTCGAGCACGCCCGGATAACGCAGGAAGTAGCGGTCGATATAGGCCTGCGCCTGCACCCGGTCGGCACCAATCTGCTTGGCCAGCCCGTGGGCACTCATGCCGTAAATCAGGCCGAAGTTGATCGCCTTGGCGTTGCGACGCTGGTCGCTGGTCACTTCTTCCAGCGGCACGCCGAACACCTCGGCGGCGGTGGCCTTGTGTACGTCACGGTCGTGACGGAAGGCTTCCAGCAAGCCGGGGTCTTGTGCCAAGTGCGCCATGATGCGCAACTCGATTTGCGAATAGTCCGCTGACAGCAGCACATAGTCCTGCGGAGCCACAAAGGCCTGACGGATGCGCCGCCCTTCGGCGGTACGCACCGGAATGTTTTGCAGGTTGGGATCGCTGGATGACAGCCGCCCGGTCGCAGTCACCGCCTGATGGTAACTGGTGTGAATCCGGCCGGTGCGCGGGTTGATTTGCTCGGGCAGGCGGTCGGTATAGGTGCTTTTCAGCTTGCTCAGGCTGCGGTATTCCATCAGCAGTACCGGTAGCTCGTGGCCGTCATCCGCCAGCTGTTGCAACACGGACTCGGCAGTGCTGGGCTGGCCCTTGGCGGTTTTACCCAGCACCGGCAGGCCCAGCTTGTCATACAGGATTTCGCCCAGCTGTTTGGGCGAGGCCAGATTGAACGGCTGGCCGGCCAGCTCGAATACCTGACGTTCAATGGCAGTCAGCTTGTCGCCCAGCTCCTGGCTTTGCCGTCCCAGCAGGTTGGCGTCCACCAGTGCGCCGGTACGCTCGATGCGCGCCAGCACCGGCATCAGCGGCATTTCTATTGTTTCGTAAACCTTCACCAGCTCGGGGGCGGCTTGCAGCTGTTGCTGCAAACTTTGATGCAGCTGCAGGGTAATATCGGCATCTTCGGCGGCGTAGGGCGCAGCCACCTCCAGCTGCAACTGGTCAAAGGTCAGCTGTTTGGCACCCTTGCCGGCGATGCTTTCAAAGGCGATGGTGGTGCGGTTCAGATAATGCTGCGCCAGATCGTCCATATTGTGGCGGGTGGCGGTGGCGTTGAGCACATAGGAGGCCAGCATGCTGTCATGATTGACGCCTTGCAGGCTAATGCCATGGCGCTCCAGCACATTGATGTCGTATTTGCCGTTCTGGCAGATTTTGCTGATATTCGGGTTTTCCAGCAGCGGTTTGAACAGCGCCAGCGTTTCCTCAAACGGCAGCTGCTGCGGCACGCCCATATAGCTGTGCGCCAGCGGCACATAAGCGGCCTCGCCCGGCTTAATGGCAAAGGAAAAACCGACCAGTTGAGCCTGCTGGGCATCAATGCTGGTGGTCTCGGTATCAAAGGCAAAGCTGCCGGCCTGTTCCAGCCGTTGCAGCCATGGTTTTAGCTCGTCCAGATCCAGAATGCAGCTGTAGCGGGCTGCCGGCAGTTCGACTGGCGGCGCTGGCAGTTCGGCACCGCCGGCGCTGGCCGCCTGTCCGGTTTCGTTCAGCCAGCTTTTAAACTCCAGCTCCTGATAGAGCTCCATCAACCGGGGGTAGTCCGGGTCATTCATCGCCAGCGTGGCGGCACTGATATCCAGCTCGACATCGGTCTTGATGGTGGCCAGAGTGCGTGACAAATAGGCCTGTTCACGATTTTCATCCAGCTTGGCGGCCAGGCTTTTGGCACCACGAATCGGCAGGCCCGCCACCTCGTCAAGCCGGGCATAGATGCTGTCCATATCGCCCAGCCCCTGCAGCAGCCCCAGTGCGGTTTTCTCACCCACGCCCGGCACGCCGGGAATGTTGTCCACCTTGTCGCCCATCAAGGCCAGAAAATCGATAATCAGCCCGGGGCCAATGCCAAACTTTTCCACCACACCCTGCGCATCCAGGGTGGTGTTGTTCATGGTGTTGACCAGAGTGACCCGGTCGGTGACCAGCTGCGCCATGTCCTTGTCGCCGGTAGAAATCACCACCTTCTGGCCATTGTTGCAGCCCTGCCCGGCCAGGGTGCCAATCACATCGTCGGCCTCAACCCCTTCCACACAGAGCAACGGATAACCCGAGGCCAGCACACACTGGTGCAGCGGCTCAATTTGCGCCCGCAACTCGTCGGGCATGGGCGGGCGCTGTGCCTTGTACTGGCTGAACAGCTCGTCCCGAAAGGTCGGGCCCTTGGCATCAAACACCACCGCAATCACGCTCTTGGGGTAATCCTTGCGCAGGCTGCGCAGCATGTTCATCACGCCACGCACCGCTCCGGTAGGCTGGCCTTTGGAAGTCGTCAGCGGTGGCAAGGCATGGTAGGCACGGTATAGATAGGAGGAGCCGTCCACCAGCACCAGAGGAAAATCAGACATGATTAGCGCATCCACAGTAAGGCAGGGAAAAACGGCTTGCAGTATACTGTGTTTGCTCCTTCTGCGTTGCCGCCCCGTTTCCGCCAAGGTTAAACACCATGAATTCTTTGCTCCGCCCGCTACTCTGCGCCGCCCTGCTGACAGCCACCCCGGCCCTGCTCCAGGCCAATGAACTGCCCACCGCATACGGGCGCTCCTATTGGACGGAGAACGG
>CAZMLX010000122.1:0-6832 GCA_964567275.1 uncultured Thiopseudomonas sp.
AGAATGGCCAGCATCATGCCGTTGACGTTAAGGTCGTCACCCAGCTCGGCATAGTGGGGGTTACCCTCGTGCAGGCTGACGTTGACCTGGGGAATCACATCCGCCAGCGATACCGAGCCACCTACTTCCGGCTGGGCTTCGATAAAGCGCTGGAAGCTGTTCATGGCATCGAGAATGGTGTTTTTCTTCAGCAGGTTTTCGTTGCCGTCCTCGCCCACCACAATGAACATGCGGTCGGTACCTTCAAAGCGGTTGTTGATGGCGGCAGCGTCCAGGTTGTACTGGGAGTCGGGCCACAGAATCGGCGAGCCGGGGTTGGCATCACCAATTTTCAGGTTCAGCGCCATGCTGCCGCACACCAGAATCATCACCGCCGACACGCCCAGTACCACATAGCGCATGCGGGACAGGGTGATGCGGGTAGCCAGGTCCAGTACCCGGGTCAGCAGCGGAATGCAGTTGAACGGGTGCACATAGCCATAGGGGTTGCGGATAAAGGACAGCAGTACCGGGGTCAGGATGACGGCACTGACGGTCAGGGTCAGAATCCATACCACGGCCAGTACAGTCAGTTTTTGCAGCAGGGGAATCGGGCTCATCGCTACCACCGCCATACAGCCGGCGTCGGCAATCACACCCAGCATGCCGGGGCGGAACAGTTCCGACAGCGACAGGGTAGCGGCCTGTTTGGCACTGGCACGGGTGTCGGTGCGGTCGGCCAGCAGTTCGATTTCATCATCAAAGCGGTTGACGATTTGCACCGAGTGCGACACCGCCCTTGAGGTAATCAGCATGGCCACCACAATCACCAGCGGCTCGAAGTTGATGCCCAGCAGCTGGCACACGCCCAGCGACCAGATGGCGCTGACCACACCGGCCAGAAACGGCAGGATGATGCCGCGCCAGGTACGCAAAAACAGGAACAGCAGGCCCAGGGTTACCCCCAGTCCAAGGAATACCAGCTCGATGGTTTCCGGGAAGAAGTGGCCCACCCAGCCATACAGCATGGGGTCGCCCACCACGCTGACACGGATGTTGCCGTCGTTGTCCGGGTGCACCTTGTTGACCAGCGCCTGGATGTCATGGAACACCTGGGTGTAGTCCACCCGGTGGTCAAAGAAGTCGACAGTAATCAGTGTGGCCTGCAGATCCTTGGAGACATAGCTGCCGTATACCAGCGGGTTGCGCAGCACGGCACTTTTCAGCTCGTCCATCTGGGCGTCGGTGGTCGGCAGCTCCGGCCACATCAGCGGTACGCTTTCGATACCGGTGGAGGTGGCTTTCACTTCCTTGACCTTTTTCGAGGCCAATGAGGTGATCTGGTACGGGTTGACCGCATTGACTTCACGCAGGCCGAGGGTGACTTCACGCACTTTTTGCAGTACGCCAATCTGGAAGATGTCGCCTTCCTGTACCTCGAACATGATGGTGACCAGGTTGGAGCCACCAAAGGAGTCTTTGAATTTGTCGTGGGTTTTTACATATTCGTGGTCGCTGGGCAGCATGTCCTCAAAAATGGTCCGGACATCCACGTGCAGGGCAAACCAGCCCAGAACGGCGGTCATCACCAGCAACAGCAGGGCGACCTTTCGGGCATGGTAGATACAGTATTCTGAAATACGCTCAATCATTTTGGTATCACTCGCGTCTCTGGATTGTTGTTATTGGATCAGTGACCATTGCATGTCATTGAGCTTGCCGAGGTTGCGACCGGCCAGCCACAGCTCGTCACCCAGGGGCAAAATGCGTACGTGCCAGGAGGTTTCGCGCGGGGCCAGCATGCCGTGGCTCCACTGGCCCGGCAGCCCGGATACCCAGCGGCCCAGGCCACCGGTGGCAAACCATTGCTGGCGCTCCTGCTGCCAGATCACGTCAAACAGGTGGTCGTGGGTGCCCACGTCCTGTTGCGTCCAGGTGTGGCCGCCGTCTTCGGTGGTCAATACCATGCCGTCCAGGCCCACGATGATGCCGTGGTCGTCGTCACGGAAGCTGACCGCCATCAGGGTGATTTCGCTGTCCATGTCCAGCGATTCGATGTCGCCAGCGCCGGCCGGCAGACGGCTGATGCGGCCAAACTCGCCCACCACCAGCAGGTCGCCGTTGCTGAAACGGTGGAAGTCGTTAAAGGTGAGGTCTTCTTCTTCGGCCAGGCGGCTCCAGGTTTTGCCGTAGTCGTTGGTGCGCAGGACAGCGCCCATTTCGCCCACGATCACCCCGTAGCCCTCACCCCAGACACGGATGCGGCGCAGCTTGTCGGCAATGTCGGTGCGGGGCACCACGGTGGCCGGCTCCCAGCTGTTGCCGCCATCATTGCTGAGGATGACGGTGGCCTTGTTGCCAATGGCGACCAGGTGGTTTTCATCCCAGACGGCGATATCCTGCAGGTTGTTGCGGGTGGGCGAGGCAATGGCGTGACTGGAACCGTCGGCACGGATTTCCAGAATCTTGCCGTAGGTACCAACGGCCAGCACCTTGTCGCCCACCTTGGCCATGCCGTAAAACTGGTCGCGGTTTTCCAGCGCTGGCGGGATAACGGTCGAGCCCACCGCTTTGGGTTTGATGAAGACGGCAGCAGCAAGCAGCCCGGCAATAATTGCCCAGGGCATGATGCCGACCAGTAATTTGAAACCTGTTCCCAGTGCTCCACGCTCAGGTTTAACAGGCGGCAGGCTGTGAGTGGCTGTCATCGTAACTCCTTTATTGTTTTACTTATGCGGCTGGCTCCGGCAGGGGTTGCCGGGCTGGTGTTGCTGCCCGCGCAGCGGGAGACTGCAGGGGCATCTGTTATTGTTGTTGTCTATGACATCAAGGCTTTTTAGCTATGGCCTTACGCTATAGCAGGGCATTTCCGCCAGCTATCCGCTGACTGCCAGCACTATCCGGCAAATGCCATCTTTGTCCTGGATCAAACATTCATGCATTGAGGACGGCCAAGGCCGTTAGCAGGCATATTTCTTGAAATAAAGAAGGGATAGTTTTTTACAGACAAAAAAACCCCGCCGAAGCGGGGTTTTGTTACAGCAGCAGCCTTATATGGCACCGCCACGCTGGGCCAGCAGGTCCAGCGCCACGTCGACAATCATGTCTTCCTGGCCACCCACCATGCGGCGGCGACCCAGTTCGACCAGAATGTCGATGGTTTTCAGGCCATAGCGTGCCGCCGCAATTTCGGCATGACGCAGGAAGCTTGAGTAAACACCGGCATAACCCAGCGCCAGGGTTTCACGGTCAACACGTACCGGACGGTCCTGCAGCGGACGCACCAGGTCGTCAGCGGCATCCATCAGGCGGTACAGGTCGGTGCCGTGGTTCCAGCCCAGACGCTCGGCGGCCGCAATGAATACTTCCAGCGGGGCGTTACCGGCACCGGCACCCATGCCGGCCAGGCTGGCGTCAACCCGGTCACAGCCTTCTTCTACCGCAGCAATGGTGTTGGCCACACCCAGACTGAGGTTGTGGTGGGCGTGAATGCCGATCTGGGTGGACGGATCCAGAATGTCCTTGAACGCACGCATGCGGTCACGGATATCCTGCATGTTCATCGCACCACCGGAGTCAGCCATATAAATGCACTGGGCACCGTAGGACTCCATCATCTTGGCCTGTTTGGCCAGCTCGGCGGGAGGAATCATGTGGGTCATCATCAGGAAGCCCACAGTGTCCATGCCCAGCTCGCGGGCAAATTCGATGTGCTGCTTGGAAACGTCAGCCTCGGTACAGTGGGTGGCCACCCGCACGGTGCGGGCACCGGCGTTATAGGCGTTTTTCAGGTCGTGCACTGTGCCGATACCGGGCAGCAGCAACACGGCGATGGTGGCCTTTTCGATCACGTCGGCAGCGGCTTCAATCCACTCCAGGTCGCTGTGGGCACCAAAACCGTAGTTGAAGCTGGAACCTTGCAGACCGTCACCGTGGGTCACTTCGATGGAGTCAACATTGGATTCATCCAGCGCCTTGGCAATCTGGCGCACGTTGTCCAGCGAGTACTGGTGCAGGATGGCGTGGCTGCCATCACGCAGGGTCACGTCGGAAATGTAGAGTTTTTTGTCTTTCAGGTTCATGGTCATTCTCCCTGGGCTGCCATTTTTTCAGCCATGCGCTCGGCAATCGCCTTGCCGGCCGAGGTCATGATGTCGAGGTTGCCGGCGTATTCCGGCAGGTAGTGGGCAGCGCCTTCAACTTCAAGGAAGACGGAGGTTTTCAGACCGGCAAAACGGCCATGCTCCGGAATGTTGACCATACGGTCGGGAGTAAACTCTTCAAACTGCACTTTTTGCTTGAGACGGTAACCGGGCACATAGCTGTTGACCGCTTCCACCATTTGCAGAATCGAGTCTTCAACCTTGTTTTTGTCGGCCATCTCGGACAGCACAAATACACTGTCACGCATGATCAGCGGTGGCTCGGCCGGGTTCATGATGATGATCGCCTTGCCCTTGTCGGCACCACCGATTTTCTCAATGGCGCTTTTGGTGGTTTCGGTGAACTCGTCAATGTTGGCACGGGTACCGGGACCGGCCGACTTGGACGCGATGGAGGCAATGATCTCGGCGTAGTGCACTTTGGCCACCCGGGAAACTGCTGCCACCATCGGGATGGTGGCCTGGCCACCACAGGTCACCATGTTCACGTTGAGCTGGTCGATGTGCTCTTCGCCGTTTACCACAGGGATACAGTAAGGGCCGATCGCAGCCGGAGTCAGGTCAATCATGCGGATGCCTGGCTTGACAGTGCGCAGCAGCTTGTCGTTTTTGATGTGGGCAGACGCCGAGGTGGCATCAAAGACAAAATCAATGTCCTTGAATACATCCATGCGGATCAGGCCATCAACGCCTTCGTGGGTGGTGGCAACGCCCATGCGGTTGGCGCGGGCCAGACCGTCGGAGTTGGGGTCGATACCGACCATGGCGCCCATTTCCAGATTCTTGCCGTTACGCAAGATTTTGATCATCAGGTCAGTACCAATGTTGCCTGAGCCGATGATGGCTACTTTACGTTTTTTCATCATGTATACCTGAATGTCACTCGTCTGCGGCGAAAGTCACCGCAACCTGTCCAATTCCTTCAATTTCTGCCACAAAACGGTCACCCGCCCTGGCATTTACCATGGGTCCCAAAGCTCCAGTGAGGACGACATCACCTTTTTTCAAGGGTTCGCCCAGGGAAGCCATGGTACGTGCCAGCCAAACCAGTGCATTCACCGGATGGCCCAGGCACTCGTCACCACTGCCGCTGGATACCAGCTCACCATTGCAGGTCATCTTCATGGTTGCTGTACCCATGTCGCAGCCATCCAGTACACGGGCCGGACCACCCAGCACAAAACAACCGCTGGAGGCGTTGTCAGCCACGGTATCAAAGAAGCCGATTTTCCAGTTGGCTACACGGGAGCCAACAATTTCCAGTGCCGGAATAACCAGGCCAATGGCGGCAGTGGCTTCGGCAAAGGTGGTGTCTGCGTGTGGCAGGTCGGCGTTCAGCACCACTGCAATTTCAGCCTCAACCTTGGGCTGCAGCACACGGGACACGGACAATGTTTCGTTGTCGCCATAACACATGTCGGCAAACAGGGTGCCGAAGTCGGGCTGGGACACGCCCAGCTGAGCCTGTACCTTGGGGTTGGTCAGACCAATCTTGCGACCCACAATACGACGGCCGGCGGCAACACCATGTGCAACGTTGATGCGCTGAATGGCATAGGCGTGCTCGGCACCGGTCAGCCCGGTCTGCTCGGTCAGCGGTGCAATCGCATTACCGGTTGCCTCAGCTTGCCGCAGGGCGCTGGCCAGCTGTTCGATTTCTAGTGTTTCTTTGTTCATTGCACAAGGCCTTTTCTGAAGTCAGTGTATACATTGCCAGCATTTGCGTGCGCGCAATGCTGAAAGGATTGCGGGTAGTTTTCTTTATCTGGAAGGACATGGCGCTGCTCTTGTTTTAATTATCGGCGGTACAGAAGCCCTACGGGGAGGATTCTGCGTTTTTACAGATGCTAGTAAAAGCCGAGCGACAGCGCTATCCGGCCAGCGCAACCCCAACGGGGTCTGCACAGACAGACCTCAAAATTATAGAATGAAAAATCAAAAGGATACAATCAAAACAACGTGACAGCCCGTCGCACTAGCCCGTTACTGCATTTACTGAACAAAGCCGTTTGTAGGTTTACTACATAAATTCACGCCAAATGCCGGCCAATTCATGCTTTATTTGCACATTCCTGGCTGGCATCGGCGTGCTGGCCGGGGCTTAAATTTTTCGGTTCATTCAGCCACAAAACCGAAAAATTGCATGGCTTGCTACTTTTACAGCTGATCACCGCCCGGTATCAAGTCCTGGTACATGGATCCTGCGAGTCGCTTTGCGACCGCAGGATGACGGCAGTCTGGCTGATACCCACATTCTCGGCTCCGGATGAATGCGAACAACCGAAATCATTACTGCCTGTTCGTGCACCTAAATGCACAGCTACGGGTGCCCCTTGGTAATCCCGGTGCAGCGCAGCCAGGCCCGCTTCCAGATTTGCCAAATACCAGAAGCCCCTTGTCATACCGCCGCAATGCAGCCAAGTCGCAGTATCCGGATGCGACAAACGCCAGCCTAACAGTCCAGGCGAAGTCCCCTGTCATTCCGCGCGCAGCGTAGCGAAGTCGCGGAATCCAGGTGCGACAAGCGCTAGCCTAACAATCCAGGCGGAGTCCCCTGTCATTCCGCGCGCAGCGTAGCGAAGTCGCGGAATCCAGGTGCGACAAGCGCTAGCCTAACAATCCAGGCGGAGTCCCCTGTCATTCCGCGCGCAGCGTAGCGAAGTCGCGGAATCCAGATGTGCCGGCCTCAA
>CAZMLX010000123.1:0-5107 GCA_964567275.1 uncultured Thiopseudomonas sp.
CTCTGCCATGCAAGGCCTGAAACGCAAGCTGGTGTATGTCAGCCTGTTTGAAACCCTCGCCATTGTGCTCACCAGCCTGATTCTGATGGCGCTGGGGCATGACCTGTTCCATTCCGGCACGGTGTCGGTGGTGGTGTCGGTGATTGCCGTGGTCTGGAACCTGACCTGGAATACCGGTTTCGAGTTCTGGGAGGCACGACAGAGTGTACGGGGCCGCAGCATCCGGCGGCGCACGGCCCATGCGGCGGGTTTTGAGGGCGGGCTGGCGCTGATGACCATTCCGCTGTTTGCCGGGTGGTTGCAAATCAGCCTGTGGGATGCCTTTTGGCTGGATGCCGGTTTTTTGCTGTTTTTCCTGCTCTATACCTTTGTGTTCAACTGGTTTTTTGACCGTATTTTTGGTTTGCCGCTGTCGGCCCAATAACCCTGCAAGGAGCATCGATGGTTGGCAGTGCTGGCGGCCTTGATGGTAGGGCAGGCATTTCTGCATTTTGGGCTGCCGGTGCTGACCTTCCCTTTGTGGCCGGCAGCTGGCTGGCGCCGGGACTCAGGCGTGTGCTGGACGGCTGAATGGCGCATGGACTGTGGCGCAACTCACGAAGGCGGGCATTGCCTCTTGTGCCATGCTGGCATTGTGGGTATATCTGTTGTCTGCCTGAAGCCGTTGCTGGCTTGAACAAGGGAATGTATGGCAAGGGCGGAATTGGCCCGGTGATGGGCGAAAAACTGCGTGAACAGGGCATCAAGGATACCGATACCCTGCTGCAAAATGTACTGACTCCAAAGCAGCGCAAGGAGCTGGCGGAAAAGACCGAGATTTCGCCCAAGCTGATTTTGCGTTTCGCCAACATGGTTGACCTGTACCGCATTAATGGCGTGGGTTCGGAATATTCCGAGCTGCTGGAAGCCGCCGGTGTGGACACCGTGCCCGAGCTGGCCCAGCGCAATGCCGCCAACCTGACCAAAGCCATGGCCGAGGTCAACGAGCAGAAAAATCTGACCCGCCGGGTACCTTCAGAGACCGAAGTGACCAAGTGGGTGGCCCAGGCCAAAGAATTGCCGCGCATGCTGCAGTACTGATTGCCGGACGTGTGACACAGCAACGGGGCCTTTGAGCCCCGTTGCTGTTGATGCGGTCAGGCCGGGTTGGGGCAGTCGATAAACTGGTGCTCCAGTCCCAGTTCGGCGGCCAGCCAGTTGCCCAGTGCCTGCACACCGTAGCGCTCGGTGGCGTGGTGGCCGGCGGCAAAATAGCTGATGCCGTTTTCCAGTGCGCTGTGGGTACTGTGCTCGGAGATTTCGCCGGTGATAAAGGCATCCACGCCGGCAGCAATGGCGTGGTCAATGTAGCTCTGGGCGCCGCCGGTACACCAGCCCAGGGTACGAATCGGCCGGCCGGCATCAATCACCATCGGGGTGCGCTGCAGGCAGGAACCGATGTGCGCAGCCAGGGCTGCGCTGTCCAGCGGGCTGTCCAGCTCGCCGATCAGGCCGACGCTTTTCGGGTTGCCGGCTTGCAGCGGGCCGGTAATGGTCAGTCCCAGTTGCCGGGCCAGCTGAACGTTGTTGCCCACCCGGGGATGAATATCCAGTGGCAGGTGGTAGGCAATCAGGCTGATGTCGTGCTGGAGCAGACTTTTCAGGCGACGCTGTTTCATGCCGGTAACCACCGGGTTTTCACCTTTCCAGAAATAACCGTGATGCACCAGAATGGCGTCGGCCTGCTGTTCGATGGCGGCCTCAATCAGCGCCTGGCTGGCGGTTACCCCGCTGATCACCCGGCGTACTTCGCTGCGGCCCTGCACCTGCAGGCCGTTGGGGCAGTAGTCGGCAATGCTGGCGCTGTCCAGGTAGTCATCCAGTTGGCGTATAAGGTGGCTGAGCTCGATCATGCGGACACTCCTGTGGGTGGGTCGGGCCGGCATTGTACCGCTTTTGCGGGTTGTTCTGCTTTTGCCGCCGGATTGCTTTTATAATGTCGCCTCTGTGAACACTAGGCGGATGACATGCTGACCCTGTTGAGACAATTTGGCTGGCCGGTACTGGCCGGTTTACTGCTGGCGTTGCTGGTGATTGGCTGGTTCCCGCACTGGGTCGGGCTGGCTGGCCGGGTGCCTGAGCGTAGCGGTGATATCCAGGTGCGCCAGGTGGCTGCAGGCAGCTATGCACCGGCGGTGAGCAATGCTTCGCCAGCGGTGGTCAACTTGTACACCACCAAGATTGTCAGCGAGCCGATCCAGTCGCTGTACAGTGATCCGGCGGTACGGCGCTTTTTTGGCGACAGCCTGCCGCAGCAAAGCCGGCTGGAATCCAGCCTGGGCTCGGCGGTGATCATGAGTGCCGATGGCTACCTGCTGACCAACAACCATGTCATTGCCGGCGCCGAGCAAATCATAGTGGCGCTCAAGGATGGCCGTGAAACCCAGGCGCAGCTGATTGGCAGTGACCCTGAAACCGACCTGGCGGTGTTGCGCATCAACCTGCCGCAGCTGCCGGTGATCACCCGGGGACGCTCGGAACAGGTGCGTATTGGTGATGTGGTGCTGGCCATCGGCAACCCCTTTGGTGTCGGACAGACGGTGACCATGGGCATTGTCAGTGCCACCGGGCGCAACCAGCTGGGCATCAACACCTACGAAGATTTTATTCAGACCGACGCCGCCATCAACCCCGGCAACTCTGGCGGGGCGCTGGTTGACAGTGGCGGTCGGCTGCTGGGCATCAATACTGCCATTTTCTCCCGCAGCGGCGGTTCCCAGGGCATCGGCTTTGCCATTCCGGCGCAGCTGGCGGTGAGTGTGATGGACTCCATTATTGAACATGGCCGGGTAATTCGTGGCTGGCTGGGGCTGGAGGTGCAGCTGATGACGCCGGAGCTGGCGGAAGCCTTTGGGCTGAATAACCGACCGGGCATTCTGGTGGCCGGAGTGTTTCGTGACGGGCCTGCCGATCTGGCCGGCTTGCAGCCGGGTGATATTATTTTGACCATTGCCGGCATGGCGGCGGATGACTGGCGCAGCTCCATGAACCAGGTGGCCCGCATGCGGCCGGGCAAGCGGATTGAGCTGGGTGTGTTGCGTGACGGGCAGGAATTGCAGCTGGCGGCTGAGGTCGGGCTACGGCCGCTGGTGGAAAGTCCGCACGACTAGCGGTGCAGGTTTGCTTCCGCCCATCATTCTGCGTTTTGCGTCAGCAAAATCGCAGAATCCATAGCGTTGGTTTTGGCTTTGGCCTCGGTGTGGCAGGCAGGGTGAGGCGCTACGCAAAGCTCACGTCCCTGCGTCGAAGCAAGCTTCGCCACACGGACAAGGCTTTGCTCCGGCCTCACCCTGCCTGCTGATACACCTCGCCGTTGTTGGAGGGGGTGGCCCGGCTTTACCGGGCTGCTGTCGCATGTTATTGCTTGTCGTACCCAACCCCGTCATCACCGACATCACCGACATCACCGACATCACCGACATCACTTGTCATCACCCGACTTGATCGGGTGATCTTGCTCGAAACAGTATTGCTTGCTTAACTCAGTCATTCTGCGTTTTGCGCAGCAAAATCGCAGAATCCAGTGCCGTTTATTGCTGCTGCTAATGTGTGCAGCATGGCAGGGTGAAGCCTGATTAGTCGGCCTGTTTTTTGTGGCCGAAGCTGGCGTCGAGGGTGCCGACTTCGCCGTCTTTTTTGTTGGCGTAGTCACGGGGAGCTTCAACGCTGTCCGGGTTGTTTGCGGCAGGAGCGGCTTTGTCCGGGTCGGTGCTGGCAGTCTCGGCGCCCTGGCGCTCCAGGGCTTTCTGGTCGATCAGGCTGTTGAGCAGGCGCTGGCGGGTGGGTTCGTCCAGTGCCAGTCGTTCGGCCGAGTGCAGCAGGTGTTCCTGTACGTTCTGATAGTTTTCGGTGAGCCGGTTGACCAGTTCGGCTGTGGTGCTAAAGTGCGCAACCACTTCGTTCTGGTAGCTGTCGAAACGATCTTGCAGGTCATCCAGGCGGTTCTGTGTGCTTTCCGGCGAAGACCGTTGCAGCAGGCGTGATAGAATCAGCCCCGCTACGAGGCCGCCAATGAAGGTGAGCAGGGGAATAAGCCAGACTGGGGTAGTTTCCACGGAGATGACCTCGCTGTCAGTAATGAATCGGGCAGGGTAACTGTCAGTCACCGTCTGCCGTTAGGGGTGCACGGGATGATAACGCAAACCGGGGTGGATGGGGCAAGCGACCGTATCGTCCGGGTGCTGGACACATTGTAAAAGAATGGGAGAAGCGGCACATGCTGCAGCGTGAACAGGCGGTAACGCTGGCCGGGCCGGCGGGAGCGCTGGAGGGTCTGTACCGGGCCACTGCTAATGCACAGGGTGTGGCGCTGATATGCCACCCGAATCCGCAACAGGGCGGCACCATGCTTAATAAAGTGGTGTCGACGCTGCAGCGTACCGCCCGTGACCAGGGGCTGGCCACGTTGCGTTTCAACTATCGTGGCACCGGCAACAGTGAAGGCGTGCACGATATGGCCAGTGGCGAGGTGGATGACGCCGAGGCGGCACTGGCCTGGTTGCAGCAACGTCATCCCGGTTTGCCGGTGTATTTGTTTGGTTTTTCCTTTGGTGGCTTTGTGGTCGCCAGCCTGTCCGGGCGTCTGGAACTGCAGGGCGAGCCGGCAGTACAGATTTGCCTGGCAGCACCGGCCGTCACCCGGCTGGTCAGCCCGCACTGGGTGGCAGGGCAGGGCCGGTTGACGGTGATCCAGCCCGAACAGGATGAAGTGGTCGAGCCGCAGCGGGTATATGACTGGGCGCAAGAGCAGCAGCGTCCGCTGGAGCTGGTCCGCATTGCCGACAGCGGCCATTTTTTTCATGGCAAGCTGGTCGAACTGAAAGAAGCCGTGCTGCGGCATGTGTTTGGTACTGAGTTGATGGAAACGGATGCCGGGTGACTTGGCTTGGTTTGGCTTTCGTGTGGCTTTGGTGTGGCTTTGGTGTGGCAGGCAGGGCAAGGCGCTCCGCAAAGCTCGAGTTCCCGCGCCGAAGCGGGCTTCGGCACGGAAACAAGGCTTTGCTCCGGCCTTGTCCTGCCTGATGCAGCACCTCGCCGTTGGGTGGGGATGGCCCGGCTGCGCCGGGCT
>CAZMLX010000123.1:5207-6697 GCA_964567275.1 uncultured Thiopseudomonas sp.
TTGGCTTGGGTGTGGGGACAGGGCGAAGCGCTCCGCAAAGCTCGAGTTCCCGCGCTGAAGCGGGCTTCGGCACGGGAACAAGGCTTTGCTCCGGCCTTGCCCTGCCTGATGCAGCACCTCGCCGTTGGGTGGGGATGGCCCGGCTGCGCCGGGCTGCTGTCGCTGTGTTTGGGGTGAGTATTGTGGCAGGCGAATGTGTTCGCACAATGGCCGCCACCGTCATTCTGCGCGTAGCGAAGCGTAGTCGCAGAATCCAGCGGGATGATGGCTTATTTGGCTTGGGTGTGGGGACAGGGCGAAGCGCTCCGCAAAGCTCGAGTTCCCGCGCCGAAGCGAGCTTCGTCACGTGAACAAGGCTTTGCTCCGGCTTCGCCCTGCCTGATGCAGTACCTTGCCGTTGGGGGCGCTGGACCCTGCGACTTCGCGCAGGGTGACAGGTAAAGGGCACGCAGGGTGACGGGTAGAGTGCGGGCTGCTGGACGGAATACAGGGTGACGGGCCGTGTAGCAGGGCGGCAGGTAACACGAATTGGCTGTGACGGTACGTTCGTACACGGCGGTATTTTTATAGTTGATGGATAATCTGATGAAAAAACGAGTTCTAACCGGCATTACCACTACTGGCACGCCGCACCTGGGCAACTATGCCGGCGCCATTCGCCCGGCCATCGAGGCCAGCCAATCGGCGGATGTTGAATCCTTTTATTTTCTGGCTGACTACCACGCCTTGATCAAGTGCGATGATCCGGCCCGCATTCAGCAGTCGCGGCTGGAAATTGCCGCCACCTGGCTGGCCGGCGGACTGGATCCGGCGCGGGCCACTTTTTATCGGCAGTCCGATATTCCGGAAATTCCCGAGCTGACCTGGCTGCTGACCTGCGTGGCGGCCAAGGGATTGCTCAACCGTGCCCATGCCTACAAGGCGGCGGTGGATCAGAACACGGAAGCCGGTGAAGACCCGGATGCCGGCATCAGCATGGGGCTGTTCAGCTACCCGGTGCTGATGGCGGCCGACATTCTGATGTTCAACGCTCACCGGGTGCCGGTGGGACGTGACCAGATTCAGCATGTGGAAATGGCCCGCGACATTGGCCAGCGTTTCAACCACCTGTTTGGCCAGGGCCGTGATTTCTTTGTGTTGCCGGAAGCCGAAATTGTCGAAGAAGTGGCCACCCTGCCGGGGCTGGATGGCCGCAAGATGTCGAAAAGCTACGACAACACCATTCCGCTGTTTGCCTCCAGCAAAGAGCTGAAGGCCGCCATTGCCCGCATCGTGACCGACTCCCGGCTGCCGGGTGAGGCCAAGGATGCTGACAGTTCGCACCTGTTTACCCTGTACAAGGCGTTTGCCAGTGCGCAACAGAGTGCGCAAATGCACGCCGAACTAACCGGCGGGCTGGCCTGGGGCGAAGCCAAACAGCGCCTGTTCGAACTGCTGGACGGCCAGCTGGGTGAAGCCCGCGAGCGTTATCACGAGCTGCTGGCCCGCCC
>CAZMLX010000124.1:0-6631 GCA_964567275.1 uncultured Thiopseudomonas sp.
TTAAATGACGCAAGTCACGGTTAAAGATCTGGCGCAATCGGTGGATACCCCGGTTGAACGCCTGCTGCAACAAATGAAAGAAGCGGGCCTGCCGCATACCGACGCCGGTCAGGCAGTCAGTGATGGCGAGAAGCAGACCCTGCTGGCGCACCTGCGCGAGGGCTCTTCTGCCCAGGCCGATGGCGGCAAGAAAATTACCTTGCAGCGTAAAACCACCACCACCCTGCGGGCACCCGGCAGCAAGCCGATCAGTGTTGAGGTTCGTAAAAAGCGCACCTATGTCAAACGTGCCGACGAAGCAGGCGAGCAACCGGTCGTTTCCGTTTCTGTAGCGCCGGCCACTCCGGCTGCCGAGCCGGTGGTTGATATTGTCAAAGAGGCCGAGCGCAAGCGTATTGAAGCGGTCGAGCAGGCACGGCAAGCGAAGGAAGCCGAAGCGGCTGCCGCCCGTGCCAGGGCTGAAGAGCAGGCCCGCCAGGCGGCTGTCCAACCCGAGCCTGCCGCTGCTGTCGAAGTTGCGGCGCCGGTGGTAGAACGCAAGAAAGAAGAGCCCAAACGTACCACTCGCCGTGAAGACGACGAGCGCCGTGACCGCAAGCCGGCCGCTGCCCGTCCGGCTGCCGGACGCAAGATCAGCCTGCGCTCGGGTGACGATGACGAGAGCGGTCGCCGTGGTGGCCGTCGTGGCGGCAAGAACAAAAAGCGCAACGAGCACGGCTTCCAGGCGCCTACCGCTCCGATCGTGCGCGAAGTGCAAATTGGCGAAACCATTACCGTTGCCGAACTGGCCTCCCAGATGTCGGTCAAGGGCGGCGAGGTGGTCAAGTTCATGTTCAAACTGGGTACACCAGTGACCATCAACCAGGTGCTGGACCAGGAAACTGCGGCGCTGGTAGCCGAAGAGATGGGCCACAAGTACAAGCTGGTCAGCGATGACATCCTTGAAGAGCAGCTGGCCGAGTCGCTGAAAATGGACGGCGAGTCCTTCCAGCGGGCGCCGGTAGTGACCGTTATGGGTCACGTTGACCACGGTAAAACCTCGCTGCTGGACTACATCCGCCGTGCCAAGGTGGCAACCGGTGAGGCTGGCGGCATTACCCAGCATATTGGTGCCTACCACGTCAAAACCGACGGCGGCATGATCACCTTCCTTGACACCCCCGGCCACGCTGCCTTTACCGCCATGCGGGCCCGTGGTGCCAAGGCCACCGATATCGTGATTCTGGTGGTGGCAGCCGACGACGGCGTGATGCCGCAAACCATTGAGGGTATCCAGCACGCCAAGGCGGCCGGTGTGCCCATCATTGTGGCAGTGAACAAGATCGACAAGCCGGAAGCTGATCCCGATCGCATCAAAAACGATCTGGCCCAGCACGATGTCATCCCTGAAGAGTGGGGTGGCGACACCCAGTTTGTGCATGTGTCCGCCAAAAAAGGCACCGGCATTGACGAGCTGCTTGAAGCCGTACTGGTACAGTCCGAAGTGCTGGAACTGACGGCCATCCCAAGCGCCTCCGGCCGTGGTGTGGTGATCGAGTCCCGTCTGGACAAGGGCCGTGGTCCGGTTGCCTCGCTGCTGGTACAGAACGGTACCCTGCGTCAGGGTGACATGGTGCTGGTCGGCGTCAACTTTGGCCGTGTGCGTGCCATGATGGACGAAAACGGCAAGCCGATTCAGGAAGCCGGTCCGTCCATTCCGGTCGAGATTCTGGGCCTGGATGGCACACCGGATGCCGGTGACGAGATGACGGTGGTGGCTGACGAGAAGAAAGCCCGTGAAATCGCACTGTTCCGCCAGGGCAAGTACCGCGAGGTCAAGCTGGCCCGCGCCTCTGCCGGCAAGCTGGAAAATATCTTCGAAAGCATGGGCCAGGAAGAGAAGAAAGTGCTCAACGTGGTCATCAAGGCCGACGTACGGGGTACTTTGGAAGCCCTGCAGTCCTCGCTCACCGAGCTGGGTAACGATGAAGTGGAAGTGCGCGTAGTGGGCGGCGGCGTCGGTGGTATCACCGAGAGCGATGCCAACCTGGCGCTGGCTTCCAATGCCGTCATCTTCGGTTTCAACGTGCGTGCCGATGCCGGTGCCCGCAAGATTGTCGAAACCGAAAGCCTCGACATGCGCTACTACAACATCATTTACGACATCATCGAAGACGTGAAGAAAGCGCTGACCGGTATGCTGGGCAGCGACCTGCGCGAGCAGATTGTCGGTATTGCCGAAGTGCGTGATGTGTTCCGTTCACCCAAAATCGGCGCCATTGCCGGTTGTATGGTGGTGGAAGGTACCGTACTGCGCAGCCGCCCGATCCGTGTACTGCGTGACGACGTGGTGATCTTTGAAGGCGAGCTGGAGTCCCTGCGCCGCTTCAAGGATGACGTCAGCGAAGTGCGCCACGGCATGGAGTGTGGTATCGGCGTGAAGAGCTACAACGACGTCAAGGTCGGCGACAAGATCGAGGTGTTCGAGAAGGTCGAAGTGGCCCGTACGCTCTGACCGTTACCGGACTGCAACCACGACAACGGCACGCACGGGCAACCTGCGTGCCGTTTGTTGCTTCAAATTGTGCCTAACGAGGCAAGTACATCATGAATAAACAATACAGTCGGGCCCAGCGTGTGGGCGACCAGATTCAGCGTGAGCTGGCGGTACTGATTCCCCGTGAAGTTAAAGATCCGCGGCTGGGCTTTGTCACCCTGACCGGTGTCGATGTCAGTCGTGATCTGGGCCATGCCAAGGTGTTCATCACGCTGATGAACTCCGACGATGAGGCAGCGGTGGCCGCCAACCTTGAATTGCTGAACGATGCAGCCGGTTATCTGCGCATGCTGCTCGGCAAGGCGATCAAGCTGCGCAGCGTGCCGCAGCTGCACTTCCATTATGACGAGAGTGTCAGCCGTGGCGCCTATCTGTCGTCGCTGATTGACCGTGCCATGGCCAGCGACCGCAACAACCAGTCGCAGGATGGAGAGGATTGAGTGAACCAGCAGGTTAAACGCAAGCGCCGTGCGGTAAGCGGCATCCTTATTCTCGACAAGCCGCTGAATTTCAGTTCCAACGGTGTACTGCAAAAGGTGCGCTGGCTGCTCAATGCGGAAAAGGGCGGCCACACCGGCAGCCTCGACCCTTTGGCCACCGGTGTGCTGCCGCTGTGCTTTGGCGAGGCCACCAAGTTCTCCCGTTATTTGCTGGATGCCGACAAGACCTATGAGGCCGACATCCGTCTGGGCGTGACCACCGACACTGCCGATGCCGAAGGGCAGGTGCTGGAAACCCGTGAGGTTAATGTCGATATCGCTGCCATTGAGGCGGTATTGCCGCAGTTTCGTGGCGATATCATGCAGGTTCCGCCGATGTATTCGGCACTGAAAAAAGACGGCCAGCCGCTGTACAAACTGGCCCGTGCCGGTGAAGTGATCGAGCGTGAAGCCCGACCGGTGCATATTTCCGCGCTGGAACTGCTGTCGCTGGACGATGGCCTGCTGCGGCTGCGGGTCAGTTGCAGCAAGGGCACCTACATTCGTACCCTGGCCGAGGATATTGGCCGCGAGCTGGGTTGTGGTGCCCATGTGGCCGGCCTGCGCCGTACCCAGGCCGGCCCGTTCGACCTGTCGCAATCGGTGACGCTTGAGCAACTGATTGCCCTGCAGGAAGAACAGGGCAGCGAGGCGCTGGATCAGTTTTTACTGGACAGCGATGCCGGGCTGCTGGACTGGAACCGGGTCGAGCTGACCGAGCACAGCAGTTTCTACTGGCAAAACGGCCAGCCGGTGCGTGCGCCGGGCGCGCCGGCCAGTGGTTTGTTGCGGGTTTACAACCATCGTCAGGAGTTTATCGGCGTAGCCGAGATTGATGACGACGGACTGGTTGCACCCAGGCGGCTGGTTAGGTCACAATAGCGAAGTTTTTCCGGCCGTTTAAGGTTGGAGCATGGGTGGCTGTCGGCAGGCGCGGTCATTCCATTTCTTAACACGGGATCGCCCCGCAAGGCATGCCCGGCCTGTCCAGAAGTAAAGGAGCCAGACATGGCACTTAGCGTTGAAGAAAAAGCCCAGATTGTTAGCGATTACCAGCAAGCCGCCGGCGACACCGGTTCTCCCGAAGTCCAGGTTGCCCTGCTGACCGCCAACATCAACAAACTGCAAGGTCACTTCAAGGAAAACAAAAAGGACCACCACTCCCGTCGTGGCCTGATCCGCATGGTTAACCAGCGTCGCAAGCTGCTGGACTACCTGAAGAAGAAAGACCTGAGCCGTTATGCTGCCCTGATCGGTCGTCTGGGCCTGCGTCGCTAATAGCGTACGTGTCTCAATGCGAAAAGCCGGTGTTCTGTATGTTTCCGGGGTGAAAGCCCCGGTCTTCAGGCGCCGGCTTTTTGTTTTTTAAACTGCTGTTACCCGGTGGAAGCTCTGACAAGCTGCTGTGTTTGTGCGGCAGCTTGTCAGAGTTTCCATAAAAGAATGCAAACCGGTCGGGATGCCCCGCCGGTCCAACTGTTCCCCCAGGTAACCCAAAAGAGAAGGAAAAAACCGTGAACCCGGTCATTAAAACATTTCAATTCGGTCAGTCGACCGTCACCCTGGAAACCGGCCGCGTAGCGCGCCAGGCGTCCGGTGCCGTACTGGTTAAAGTAGACAACGATGTCACCGTACTGGTGACCGTGGTCGGTGCCAAACAGGCCGATGCCGGCAAGGACTTCTTCCCGCTGTCCGTGCACTACCAGGAAAAAACCTACGCCGCCGGTAAAATCCCCGGTGGTTTCTTCAAGCGTGAAGCCCGCCCGTCCGAGAAAGAGACCCTGACTTCCCGCCTGATCGACCGTCCGATCCGTCCCCTGTTTCCGGACGGCTTCCACAACGAAGTACAGGTGATCTGTACCGTAGTGTCCACCAGCAAGAAAACCGATCCCGATATCGCTGCCATGCTGGGTACCTCCGCTGCGCTGGCCGTGTCCGGCATTCCGTTCAAGGGCCCGATTGGTGCCGCCCGTGTCGGCTTCCACCCCGAATCCGGCTACCTGCTGAACCCCACCTACGAGCAGCTGAAAGCCTCGGCGCTGGACATGGTAGTGGCCGGTACCGAAGACGCCGTGCTGATGGTTGAATCCGAAGCCAAAGAGCTGACCGAAGACCAGATGCTGGGCGCCGTGCTGTACGCCCACGAAGAGTTCCAGGTGGCCATCAAGGCCATCAAGGAATTTGCCGCCCAGGCCGCCAAGCCTGCCTGGAACTGGGAAGCCCCGGCCGAAAACACCCAGCTGCTGGATGCCATTCGCAATCAGTTTGGTGCGCAAATTTCCGAAGCCTACACCATCACCGTCAAGCAGGACCGCTATGCCCGTCTGGGCGAGCTGCGTGACCAGACGGTTGCCGCCCTGGCCAACGAAGAAACCGGTCCTTGCGTCAAGGAAGTCAAGGACGCTTTTGGCGAAATCGAATACCGCACCGTGCGCGAGAACATCGTGTCCGGAAAGCCGCGTATTGATGGCCGTGACACCCGCACCGTACGTCCGCTGAACATCGAAGTCGACGTGCTGGACAAGACCCACGGTTCCGCCCTGTTCACCCGTGGCGAAACCCAGGCGCTGGTAGTCACCACGCTGGGCACCACCCGTGACGCCCAGCTGCTGGACACCCTGGAAGGCGAAATGCGCGATCATTTCCTGTTCCACTACAACTTCCCTCCGTACTCCGTAGGCGAGTGTGGCCGTATGGGTGCCACCGGCCGTCGTGAAATCGGCCACGGCCGTCTGGCCCGTCGTGGTGTGGCTGCCATGCTGCCAAGCCCAGACGAGTTCCCGTACACCATCCGTGTGGTGTCCGAGATCACCGAATCCAACGGTTCCAGCTCCATGGCTTCCGTGTGTGGTGCGTCTCTGGCGCTGATGGATGCCGGTGTACCGCTGAAGGCACCGGTGGCCGGTATTGCCATGGGTCTGGTGAAGGAAGGCGACAAGTACGCAGTTCTGACCGACATTCTGGGTGACGAAGACCACCTGGGTGACATGGACTTCAAGGTAGCCGGTACCGCCAACGGTGTGACTGCGCTGCAGATGGACATCAAGATCGAGGGTATTACCGAGGAAATCATGGAGACTGCGCTGGAGCAGGCCCATGCCGCGCGTATCACCATCCTTGACCAGATGAACCAGGTTATCTCCGCTTCACGCAGCGAGCTGAACGCCAATGCGCCGACCATGCTGGCCATGCGCATTGACGCCGACAAGATCCGTGACGTGATTGGTAAGGGTGGTGCCACCATCCGCGCCATCTGCGAAGAAACCAACGCCTCCATCGACATTGAAGACGACGGCTCCATCAAAATCTTTGGTGAAACCAAAGAGGCTGCCGAAGCTGCCCGCGAGCGCGTGCTGAGCATCACTGCCGAAGCCGAAATCGGCAAGATCTACCACGGTAAGGTTGAGCGCATCGTTGACTTTGGTGCCTTCGTCAACATCCTGCCCGGCAAGGACGGTCTGGTACACATTTCCATGATCAGCCATGAGCGCGTGGAAAAAGTTACCGACTACCTGAAAGAAGGCGAGATGATCGACGTGGTGGTACTGGACGTTGACAACCGTGGCCGCATCAAGCTGTCCATCAAGGACGTTGAAGCTGCCCGCGCCGAACAGGC
>CAZMLX010000125.1:0-6500 GCA_964567275.1 uncultured Thiopseudomonas sp.
GATCAGCGCCTCGGCACCGATCAGCAGTCCCTGGCTGTCCACCTGGGGCTGCAAGTGCACATGAAACTGGCGTTGCTCCTGGGCCGTGTCCAGCGCCTGCAGCAAAAAGGCCCGGCGGTTGGCACTGGTTTCCATGTCGGGGCGATAGTGGCAGATGGCGCCCCGGCCTTCCTGCTTGGCCTGCAACAGGGCCAGCTCGGCCTGGCGCAGCAGCTCGGCCGGAGTCTGCTGCTTGCGGCCATACAGGCTGACGCCGCTGCAGGCGGTCATGCGCTGTTCTTCGCCGTTGATACTGATGGCGGATTTCAGCAACTGCGCCAGCTGGTCAAGCAATGACACAGCATGCTGATCACTGTGTTCGGGGTCGTCATGGCTGGCGGGAAACAAAATCACAAACTGGTCGCTATCCAGCCGTGCCAGCACATGGTCGGCCGGCATGGCCGCTTGCAGTGCCGCAGCAATGTCGCCCAGGTAGCGGTCGCCGGCATCATAGCCGTAGCGATCGTTGAGCAGTTTGAAATTATCCAGGTCCAGCAATGCCAGGGCGCCCCACTTGCCGTGGAGCAGTGCCTGCAGCTGTCGCCGCTCGGCAATGTTCAGCAGCATGCTGCGGTTGGGCAGGCTGGTCAGCTGGTCGTAAAACGCCAGCTTGTAAATTTCATCCCGGGCCTGCTGCTGGGCGGTGATATCAATGTAGCTGGCAACATAGTGGGTGATATGGCCCTCGTCATCCTTGATGGCGGTAATCCGTGACCACTTCAGAAACAGCCGTCCGCTTTTGTGCCGGTCCCAGATTTCACCGCTCCACTGGCCGCTTTGTTTAAGCTGGTGAAACATGTTGCGATAAAACATCGAGTCATGACGGCCCGAGCGCAGCAGCTGCGGCGTTTGCCCGATCAGGTCGCTGGCCGCATAACCGCACATCTCGGTAAAGGCCCGGTTGACCTTGAGAATGGTGCCTTTGACATCGGTAATGATCAACGCCGACTGGGTGTCGAAAATGGCGTCGAAAAATGCCTGCCGCTGGGCGTCCGGCTGGCTGTCCACCAGTGCCAGCGCCTGCAATCCGGAGTGGCGAGTCATGCTCTGATTCCCTTGACTACGGTAGCCGCAAGACGCCGGCTAAAACTGGAAGCGGCCAATAATGACATTCAGCTGACAGGCCAGCTGCTCAATGGAGCGGCTGCCGTCGGCCGTCTGGTTGGCACCCTGCGCCGCTTCTTCGGCCAGCTGCTCGATACGGCTGGCGTTGGCGGCCAGTTGCAGGGTGGTGGCCGACTGCTGCTCGGTGGTGGAGGCCACCAGCAGGTTCATCTCCTCGATGTGTACCACCTGGCGGCCAATGTCCCGTAACGCCTCCAGCCCGGCTTCGGCCTTTTCGACACTGGCAGCCGACAGCGCCTGGCTGTGGTCCATGGCCGCCACCGCTTCGTGAATCATGCCCTGCAGGCGTTGTACCGTACTGCGGATTTCCTCGGTGGAACTGTGGGTGCGGCTGGCCAGCGCCCGAACCTCGTCGGCCACTACGGCAAAGCCCCGGCCATGCTCGCCGGCCCGGGCAGCTTCGATGGCGGCGTTAAGGGCCAGCAGGTTGGTTTGCTCGGCCACGCCCTGAATGGTGGTAATCACCAGCTCGATTTCCTCGCCGGCACTGGCCAGGTCGGACAGCTTCAGCGCCGTTTGGCGCACCTCGTGGGCCTGGCCGCCAATGGTGTGCGATACCTCCTGAATCAGCGCCGCCCCATGCTCGGTACGCTCGCGGCCGCTACGGGTGGCGGTGGAGGTGTGCTGTGCATTGCTGGCCACCTCCCGCACACTGGCGGTCATCTGGTCCATGGCGGCCGCAATCTGCTGAATCTCCAGCCGCTGCTGGTCGGCGCCCTGGGCGGCCTGCTCGCTGGTCTGCTGCAACTGGGTGGAGGTGGCGGCCAGCGTGTGGCTGTGGTCCGCCAGCTCGCGCACCAGGGCCTGCACCCGGGCGGTAAAGGTGTTAAAACCCTTGGCCAGACGTGCAATTTCGTCATCGCCATTGGCGGCCAAACGGCGGGTCAGGTCGCCCTCGCCAGAGGCCAGATCCTCCATCGCCTCCGCCGCCAGCACCAGTGGCCGGGAAATGCCCCGGGCCAGCAGCGCAATCAGCACAATCAGTACCACAAAACCGGCCATTCCGATCCACAAGACCTTGCGGGTAATCTCGTGCACTTCGGCCAGAATCACCCGCATCGGAATAATCCGTGCCAGCGACCACGAAGCTTCCAGTCCGTCCAGCGCAATGGGTACATAGGTCACCATGGCATCAGCCTGAATGGCATCCACATAAAATTCGGCGGTGTAGGGCTGGCCCGCCTGTACCGCACGGGTGGCGTCGATAATCCGGTCCTGCATGATGTCCCGCTCGGTGTCCTGCATCAGCCGGCCCAGCCGTTGTGCATCCGGGTGGGCAATGATGGTGCCTGCGCTGCCAAACAGCCCCGATACCTGGTCATCGTTGTTGAGCTGGCCCACCCGTTGCTGAAAGTAGTCAACCGGAATATCCATGCCCAGCACGCCCAGAAAGCGCTCCTGTACTTGCACCGGTACCACCACGCGCAGGGTCAGCACCGAACGGCCGTCCAGAAACTGCAAAAAAGGGTCCAGCACCTGGGGTTTGCCGGTTTGCCGGGCCTTCTGGTAAAAGTCCAGACTGTCAGGGTCCTGATAGCCGTCGGGCCGGGTCTGTTTGATGCTGCCGTTGGCGTCACGGTACCAATAGGTGGCAAAACCGCTACCGGCACTGGTATCCCAGAGGGTCCAGGTGGCCAGCAGCTCGGGGTTGTCAGTCAGAAACTGCTCCAGCTGATCGCTGATATACAGGTCGCGCTGGTAGGACGGCACCGCATCCAGCCGGCTGACCACACCGGCCAGCATGGCCAGCTTGTGAGTGCGGGTGGTGAGCTGGCGGGTCAGCTGCTCGGCATCGGCCTTGACCAGCCGGATGGCGGTGATGCGGGCTTCGGCACTGACACTTTGCTTCACGGCCTGGTGGATAAAAACCAGAACGCCCAATGAAATGATGATGACGGCCGGCAGCAGGGTGACCATCATTTTTCGGGACATGCTCAAACGATTTAGCATTCGGGGTCTCACTTTATTATTGGAATCGAACCACGCAATGTAGGAATGACAGGTACAGCAATGCCGGCCATCAGGGCGGCAGGCAGCACAGCAGGGAGCCGGATTTGGGTGCAGAATATGGACACAGCCGCCATGGCAGGCAGGCCAGTCGCAACGGGTCAGGATTCATATTGTTATAGCCTGTACACGGATGCTGAATGGATCACTGCAACGCCAGTTTGCGGGCGTTGACCGGCTGACAGTGATACGTTGATTCATGACGGAAATCAAGAAAGGGCAGTCGAAACAGACAAATTTTAGCGGTATTCGGATAATTTCATCGGTTTTAGGATGCTACTAAGGGAGTAAAAAACGGATTTAAATAGCTTTCTTGTCAAAAAACAGGCGTCAACGGGCTGACAGACTACTGGCAGGCGGGGCGAGGTACTGCGAGTACCCCGGTGTGGCAGGCAGGGCGAGGCACTGCTGAGTACCCCGGTGTGGCAGGCAGGGCGAGGCACTGCGCAAAGCTGACGCAGCCGCGCCGAAGCAAGCTTCGTCACAGCTGCTGATGCTTTGCTCCGGCCTCGCCCTGCCTGCAGATACCCCGGGCCATTTGAGGGAGTGGCCCGGCTGAGCGGGGCTGCTGTCGCTCCGCTACGAATCCCCCCGTCGTCACCCTGCTGCTGGCGCATGGTGCTGCGAGTCCCTGTCGTCATCCGGCTTACCCGGCCTTCGTCGTCACCCGGCTTACTCGGTCTTCGTCATCACCCGACCTGACCCGTCTTCGTCGTCACCCGGCTTGACCTGCCTTTGTCGTCACCCGGCCTGACCTGCCTTCGTCATCACCCGACCTGCCCCACCTTTGTCGTCACCCGACTTGATCGGGTGACCTCCCTCAGAACAGCACCGACTGGATAACGCCGTCATTCTCGTTTTGCACAGCAAAATCGCAGAATCCTGGTGTCGGCATAGCAGATTGACTCCCATTCGTCATTCTGCGCGAAGCGAAGCGTAGTCGCAGAATCCATGGGGTTTGTTTGGGCCCCCGGTGTGGCAGGCAGGACGAAGCACTGCGCAAAGCTGACGCAGCCGCGCCGAAGCAAGCTTCGTCACAGCTGCTGATGCTTTGCTCCGGCCTCGCCCTGCCTGCAGATACCCCGGGCCGTTTGAGGGAGTGGCCCGGCTGAGCCGGGCTGCTGTCGCTTCGCTACGAATCCCCCCGCCATAACTGTGAGCGGTTTCGCAAAATTGGAAAATAGTTTGTCGGTTCAAGTGCAGGTTACGGGGCAGGCAAAAGAGCCTGGGTGCGCAGCTTAAATGCTAATAACAATCAACAGCAAAAATTCCTGTGCGTTTTTTATTGAAAATAACAAGGCATAAAACATACGGAAAAGCTCCATTTTATGGCTGGATTATTTTTCATAAGTATATGAATAAAAACATAAATGCGTTTTTTCTGTCACTTGTGTGCTGCTGCAGATAGGCAGCAATCCCCGATCCGGCTAGAGGATACGTCAAAAATATAATAGTTTTTATGCCAACAAATTTTGACGCAGATACCTGCAAAATCAATGTCTTCGCTCGGTTGTGCACGACTTTTGTTTTCGGTACCCTTTCGCCCAAATTTCTAAACCTGCTAACGGGAGGGGGCATCATGCCTTCTTGGAAGAAAAAAATATCTTTTGGATTAGGGGCGTTGTTGCTGGCGGCAACGATGGGCGCGCCGGCATACGCTGCCCAGCTGAGCGACTTTTCGGTCGGGGTGAATAATACGCCCGGACAGCCTGCAGAGCTGGCACCAGGCGGCACCACCAGCGTGCGTATCACCCTGACCAACAGCTCGACTACTGCTGCGCTGACCGGGGTGAACTTCTCCGGACTGGCTCCAGTGACTAACCCGGCAAATGCCGGCAACAGCCTGGTGGCCAACGGGAGCGCTGTCATCAGCGGCGATGGTTGTACCGGCACGGCATCCGTTACCCCTGCCGGCGCTATCAGCCTGAGTGGCATGACCATTCCTGTCCAGGTGGGCAATACGGCCGGTGTCTGTTATATCGACGTGCCGGTCAAGGCGGTGTCGGCAACCGGCACTGCGTTCGGTGTGAGCTGGCCGATGCCTACAGATGGCGGTACCGTTTTTACGGGTAGTGGAGATACCAACGGGTCTGGCAGTAGCCAGGGCTTTGCGGTCACTGCGGTTGACCGGCCGACCTTTAGCAAAAGCTTTTCCAGCACTACGGCAACCTTGGGTGGCGGTACGGTCAACCTGACGCTTAGGGTGACCAACCCGGCCAATGGTGTGCCTCTGACGGGCGTGAGCTTCAAAGACGTATTTCCCGTCAATGGAGCTGGGGGTGCAGTCATCGAACCGGTGAGCGTCGGCACTATCACGCCGGCAGGCTGCGTGGCTCCAAGCAATGTGGCTTTAACTACGGGTCCGTCAGCCCAGGTTGCCCTCAGCAATATGTCGGTTGCCAAGGGTGGCAGCTGTGAAGTCACGGTGGCGGTCAGGGCGCGCCAGACCAATGGCGAATATCAGCTGCAGAACCAGACCAACACCCTGAAAGCCAGCGACTTCACCAGTGATCAGGGACTTGCGCCTTTGGCCAATGCCACAGCCGATATCACCGTGAAATCACCGCTGGAGGTGAACAAGGTGGCCAACCCTGAGCGGGTTGCCAGTGGCCAGGTGGGTACCTTCGTGATCACCCTGACCAACACCGGCAGTACGGCGTTGCCGGTCAACAGCTTCAACGAGTTGAATATCAGCGATACCCAGTCCGGTCAGAACTTGACCCCGTCCGGGCTGACCAGCACCTGTGTTCAAACATCAGGCCAGACGCGCACGCTGGCAACAACGGCAACCGGCTTCACTTCATCGGGTTACGATGTCCCTGCGAATGACTCCTGTACTCTAACGGTGAGTTTTACCGGCACCACCAGTGACACGAATCAGCCGCTGACCTTCACCAACAGCATTCCCAAGGGGGCGGTGGCGATCACCGGTGAGCCGGGCATCATCAGCCAGCCGCGCAGTGCGACTGTCACCGTGATCGACGAGCTGTTTGTCGACAAATCGCAAAGCCCGGCCAAGGTCGCTCCCGGTAACCCGGTGCGTTACAGCATTACAGTGAGCAACTTCGGCAGTCAGGACCGCTCGAATGTGCACGTGATGGACACGCTGCAAAATGATTCGACCTTTCTGACCGGCACCTTTGACGATATCGACCGCACGCCAACCCTGACATCGGGCTGTGGCACCCTGGGTGGCGTGCCTGAAACCGGTGAGACCGCACTGGGCTTCATCATCCCAACCTTGCCGAAGGCGACCGCAACACCGGCCAACACGCCGGGCCAGTGCACCATCACCTTCTGGGCACTGACCGACCCGGAGGGCAACGACA
>CAZMLX010000126.1:0-3071 GCA_964567275.1 uncultured Thiopseudomonas sp.
GGTTGAAGAATGCCAGCACCAGACCTTCGGCCGCTTTTTCAATAAAGCTGGGCTCGGCCTTCATGATGTCTGCAAAGTAGATGTTGGGCGACTTGCCGCCCAGCTCTACAGTGCTGGGGATGATGTTGTCGGCGGCCAGTTTCATGATGTGGCGGCCTACCGGGGTGGAACCGGTAAAGGCGATTTTGGCAATGCGGGTGCTGCTGGCCAGGGCTTCGCCGGCTTCGCGGCCAAAGCCGTGTACCACGTTCAGGACGCCTGGTGGCAGCAGGTCGCCGATCACTTCCATGAACACGGTGATGGAGTAGGGGGTTTGCTCGGCAGGCTTGAGCACGATGCAGTTGCCGGCGGCCAGTGCGGGTGCCAGTTTCCAGGCGGCCATCAGCAGCGGGAAGTTCCAGGGGATGATCTGGCCCACTACGCCCAGCGGCTCGCGGAAGTGGTAAGCAGCGGTGTTTTCGTTGATTTCTGCAGCGGTGCCTTCCTGGGCGCGGATGCAGCCGGCAAAGTAACGGAAGTGGTCGGCGGCCAGCGGAATGTCGGCGTTGAGGGTTTCGCGTACGGCTTTACCGTTGTCCCAGGTTTCGGCAACGGCCAGCAGTTCCAGGTTTTCTTCAATACGGTCAGCGATTTTCAGCAGGATGCGGGAACGGTCCTGTACTGAGGTTTTGCCCCAGCCTGGTGCGGCCGCATGGGCAGCGTCCAGCGCACGGTTGACATCGTCAGCGTCGGAACGGGGAAACTCGCCGCATACAGCGCCGGTTACCGGGGTGGTGTTGGTGAAGTAGTTGCCGTTTACCGGGGCAACAAATTCGCCGCCAATGTAGTTGCCGTAACGTGGTTTTACGGTAATCAGGGAGCCTGGGGTGCCGGGTTGTGCGTAGATCATGATCATCTGCCTCGTTGTTTTTGTGTAGTTGGATCCGCCGGTCGGGGCGGAGCATGGGTTGGATGATAGTGGAGGCCAAAGCATAGTCGAATGGCCCCAATGCAGGGAAAAACTGCTTCTTTGGTAGTAGGTCCGGGAGTTGGAACTGTCGTTGGGTGCGGACGGGCTGTCAAGTGGATAAAACAGCAAGCCGACCGAAATCACCTGTTTTTGATAGGGTCTTCTACGACCAGGGGTGCAGGGCAGGCGGTGCCAAAGTGCTATTTTTTTTTGACCCGGAGCGGCGTACAAATTGAATCACCGGAACGCTCCGGCACAACAACAACGACGATGAGGTGTAGAACCATGTGGACCAAACCAGCATACAACGATCTGCGTATCGGCTTTGAAGTGACCATGTATATCAACAACCGTTGATTGCCTGGGCAGAATCAAGATAAAGAAACCCCGGCCGTGGCCGGGGTTTTCGTTAGAAAAAGGGGCTGAATATGCATATTCGGGTACTGGGTTCGGCTGCTGGTGGCGGTTTCCCGCAGTGGAACTGTAATTGTCACAACTGCAACGGTTTGCGTACCGGCGTCATTCAGGCGCAGCCACGCACCCAGTCATCCATCGCTGTCAGCGATGATGGTGAGCACTGGATTTTGTGTAATGCCTCGCCGGACATCCGTGCCCAGCTGGCCTCGTTTCCGGCCTTGCAACCGGCCCGGGCGCTGCGTGACACCGCCATTGGCGATATTATTTTGCTCGACAGCCAGATTGATCATGTTACCGGGCTGTTGACCTTGCGTGAGGGCTGCCCGCACCGGGTGTGGTGTACCGATCTGGTGCACGAAGACCTCAATAGCGGCTTTCCGCTGTTTAAAATGCTGTCGTTCTGGGACGGCGGCGGCCTGCTGCACCAGCCGGTCAAGCTGGATGGTGAAGCCTTTGTGATTCCAACCTGCCCGCATCTGAGTTTTGTGGCCATTGATATCCGCAGTAATGCGCCGCCGTACTCGCCGCATCGTGACAAACCCCGCACCGGCAACAATATTGCCTTGCTGATTACCGACACCCGCAGCGGTGCCACCTTGTTGTACGCACCGGGGCTGGGCGAAATTGATGAGCAGATTCTGGCTGCGATGACGCAGGCCGACTGCATGATGGTGGACGGCACCGTGTGGCGGGATGACGAAATGCAGTTTTACGGGGTGGGCAGCAAAACCGGCCGGCAAATGGGCCACCTGCCGCAAAGCGGCGAGGACGGCATGCTGGAAACCCTGTCCCGGTTTCCCGACCGCCGCCGCATCCTGATTCATATCAACAATACCAATCCCATTCTCAACGAGGAGTCGCCGGAGCGTGCCATTCTGGACGCTGCCGGTATTGAAGTGGCCTTTGACGGCATGGACATTCACCTTGAGGAGCCAGTGCGATGACACAGCCAGCGATGACGCCTGAAACCTTTGAACAGGCCCTGCGGGCCAAGGGCGACTATTACCATATTCACCACCCCTACCATGTGGCGATGCACAACGGCACCGCCACCAAAGAGCAGATTCAGGGCTGGGTGATCAACCGTTTTTATTACCAGATCAGCATTCCGCTGAAAGACGCTGCCATTTTGGCCAACTGCCCCGACCGTGATGTGCGCCGGGAGTGGATGCAGCGCATTCTGGACCATGATGGCTATGGCGATTCTGATGGCGGCATCGAAGCCTGGCTGCGCCTGGCCGAAGCGGTAGGGCTGGACCGGGACGAGGTGCTGTCCGGTGACCGGGTGCTGCCGGGGGTGCGCTTTGCGGTGGATGCCTATGTGAATTTTGCCCGCCGTGCCACCTGGAAAGAGGCTGCCAGCAGCTCGCTGACCGAGCTGTTTGCGCCGCACATTCACCAGGCGCGGCTGGACAGCTGGCCGCAGCATTATCCCTGGATTGAGGCGGCCGGTTATGACTACTTTCGCAAGCGTTTGAGCGAAGCCCGTCGTGATGTCGAGCATGGCCTGAGCATTACCCTGGCCCACTACACCACCTACGAGCAGCAACAACGCATGCTGAATATCCTGCAATTCAAGCTGGACGTGCTGTGGAGCATGCTGGATGCCATGACCATGGCCTACGAGCTGAAGCGCCCGCCCTATCACAGCGTGACCGATGAGCGGGTGTGGCACCGGAGGATCGAGCTATGAGCCGCCTGACTG
>CAZMLX010000126.1:3081-6438 GCA_964567275.1 uncultured Thiopseudomonas sp.
ACACATGGCAGTTTTCCGCCTGACTGACCTGAACCAGGTACCACGGCTGCGCCGGGGGTTTCGCTTTCAGTGGGAGCCGGCGCAAAACTGCCATGTGTTGCTCTATCCCGAGGGCATGATTCAGCTGAATGAAACTGCAGCGCTGATTTTGCAACAGGTGGATGGCAAGGCCAGTCTGGCCGGGGTGATTGGCCAGTTGCAGGCGCAGTTTCCCGATGCGCCCGACCTGCAAGCGGATGTACTGGAATTTTTCGAGGTGGCCCATGACAACTTCTGGATTGAACTCGGCTGAAGGCATCAAGCCACCGCTGTGGCTATTGGCCGAGCTGACTTACCGCTGCCCGCTGCAGTGTCCCTATTGCTCCAACCCGGTGGATTTTGCCCTCCGGCAGGAGGAGCTGACCACCGCCCAGTGGATCAGCGTGTTTGAACAGGCCAGGGCGCTGGGTGCGGCGCAAATCGGCTTTTCCGGTGGCGAGCCGCTGGTGCGCCAGGACTTGCCCGAGCTGGTCAAAGCCGCCCGTGACCTGGGCTTTTACACCAACCTGATTACCTCTGGCATTGGCCTGGCCGAGGAAAAAATCGACCAGCTCAGCGAAGCCGGGCTGGACCATATCCAGGTCAGCTTTCAGGCCGCCGACGAGGAGGTCAACAACCTGCTGGCCGGCTCGAAAAAAGCCTTTGCCCAGAAGCTGGCCATGGCCCGGGCGGTCAAGGCCAAGGGTTATCCCATGGTGCTCAACTTTGTTACCCACCGGCACAACATCGACCGCATCGACCGCATTATCGAGCTCTGTGTCGAGCTGGAAGCCGACTATGTAGAGCTGGCTACCTGCCAGTTTTACGGCTGGGCCGAACTGAACAAGGACGAGCTGCTGCCCACCCGTGATCAGCTGCAACGGGCCGAAGCCGTCACTCGGCAATGGCGTGAACGTCTGGAAGCCGAACGCAACCCCTGCAAGCTGATTTTCGTGGCGCCGGACTATTACGACGAGCGCCCCAAAGCCTGCATGAACGGCTGGGGCAGCCTGTTTCTGGATATTACCCCCGACGGCACCGCCTTGCCGTGCCACAGCGCCCGCCAGTTGCCGATCGAGTTCCCCAATGTCAAAGAGCACGACGTGCGTCATATCTGGTACGACTCGCCGGGCTTCAACCATTTTCGTGGCGATGCCTGGATGCCCGAGCCGTGCCGCAGTTGTGATGAAAAAGAAAAAGACTTTGGCGGCTGCCGTTGCCAGGCCTTTATGCTCACCGGCGAGGCCGCCAATACCGACCCGGTGTGCAGCAAGTCGCCCCATCACCATTTGATTGTTGAGCACCGCGAGCAGGCCGAGCGGGCCATGGCCCATGCCGAGCGGCTGATTTATCGCAATGAAAAAATGTCGCGAGAGCTCATTGCCAGGGGTTGAACAGGCCGGTTTCTGGCCCAGCCGCTGGAGTGCCGGGCGTGCGGCAACCGCAGCGGCGGAGCTGGTCGAGCTCAAGGCGGACGGTCACTGGCTGTGCTGGACGCTGTTTACCCCCGACGATGGCCAGACCCGGCTGTGGTGCCGTTCGCTGCTGGATGGCAGCCAGCGTTGCCTGACGCCGGACGGCTTTTCGGTGCGCAGCCGGGTGTATGAATACGGCGGCGGCAGCTTTGCTCTGGCCGGCGACCGGCTGGTGTTTGTCAATGAAAGCGATCAGCAGCTCTATTTGCACGCTTTACAACAACCCGCTTTGCCCGCCCGCCAACTGACCGCCGGAGCGCACCGTTACGCCGATCTGCACCTGGCAGCAGATGGCCGCTGGCTGGTGGCGGTACAGGAGTGTCGGCAAGAGGGTCAGGTCGTGCACCGGCTGGTCAGTGTGCCGCTGGATGCGCCACAGCCTGTCGATCCGCAAGTCGTGGCCAGTGGCAGTGACTTTTACCATGCGCCCCGCCTGAGTGCCGACGGTCAGCGACTGGCCTGGATCAGCTGGGAGCGGCCGGAGTTGCCCTGGACCCATACCTGTGTGCAGGTGGCCCGCCGGCAGGCTGATGGCTGGAGCCCGCCCCGGACTCTGGAGTACGACGGCGAACCGGCCGCCCTGCAGCAGCCGCTGTTTGACCGGCAGGGACGGCTGCAGGTACTTAATGATGCGGGTGGCTACTGGCAGCCCTGGTGCGAGGATGAGCACGGGCGCTTGCAACCGCTGCCGGGAATCGCTGCCGATCATGCCGGAGCACCCTGGCAAATGGGGGGCAGCAATCATCTGCCGCTGGACGATGGTTCTTTGCTGGTGAGCTGGTTTGAGCGGGGCTTTGGCCGGTTGGGCCGCTACGACCTGCAGGCGCAGCGCTTGTGTTGGCAGTTGCCGGAACGCTTTACCCGTTTGCGTCATCTGGCGCTGGCGGACGGGCGACTGTTTTGCATCGCGGGACAGGCGGATGCCGGCAGTGCGCTGTTATCGGTTGATCCGCACAGCGGAGCATTCGAGGTTTTGCAACAGCTGGATGCGGGATTGCCTGTTGCGGATATTTCGCAGCCCCGCGCGTTGTCCTTTGCCAGCGAACAGGGGCAATCGGTGCATACGTTTTTCTATCCGCCCTGCAACAGCCGGCACAGCCTGCGCCCTGGCGAACAGCCGCCTCTGGTGGTGTTTTTGCACGGTGGTCCCAGCTCGGCGGCTTATCCGGTGTTTGATGCCCGTATCCAGTACTGGACTCAGCGCGGCTTTGCCGTAGCCGATCTTAACTACCGGGGCAGTACGGGTTTTGGCCGAGATTACCGTTTGGCGCTGAAACACTGCTGGGGCGAGTCTGAAGTGGGCGATGCCCGGGCGCTGGTGCGTTATCTGGTACAGCGGGGGATGGTCGCTGCTGATCAGCTGTTTATTCGCGGTGCCAGTGCCGGTGGCTACACGGCCCTGTTGGCGCTGGCCGGCGACAGCGAGTTTGCTGGCGGCGCCAGCCTGTACGGGGTGACTGCCCCCGATCAGTTGCGTCGTGCCACCCACAAGTTTGAAGGCGATTACCTGGACTGGTTGCTGGGCGACCCACAACAGTCTGATCCGGCCCGTGAAGCCGCACGCACCCCGCTGCTGCAGGCACAGCACATCAAAGTGCCGGTGATCTTTTTTCAGGGCGGGCAGGATGCCGTGGTAGTCCCCGAACAAACCCGCCAGATGGTACAGGCACTGCAGGCGCAGAATCAGGCGGTGGTGTATCACGAGTTTGCCGAACAGGGCCACGGCTTTCGCAGCAGTGAACGGCTGGCTTTTGTCCTGGAGCAGGAACTGGCTTTTTATCAGGGACTGATCTGTCGTTGATTGTTTTGGCTTCGGTGTGGCAGTCAGGCTGAGACACTGCGCAAAGCTCGCGTTCCCGCACCG
>CAZMLX010000127.1:0-6323 GCA_964567275.1 uncultured Thiopseudomonas sp.
CCTGCCGGTACCGGCCAAACCGCGCCAGTACGAGTTTGCCCGTCTTAACCTTAACTACACAGTGACCAGCAAGCGCAAGCTCAAGCAGCTAGTGGATGAAAATCATGTTTCTGGTTGGGACGATCCGCGCATGTCCACCATCAGCGGTTTCCGTCGCCGTGGCTATACCCCGGCATCGATCCGCAATTTCTGCGACATGATTGGTGTGAACCGTGCCGGCGGCATTGTCGATCTGAGCATGCTGGAGTTCTGCATCCGCGAGGATCTGGATGCCAACGCCAGCCGCGCCATGTGCGTACTGAATCCGGTCAAGGTGGTGATCACCAACTATCCCGAAGGCCAGACCGAACAACTGGAACTGCCACGGCATCCGAAAACCGATATGGGCACCCGCACCCTGCCGTTTTCCCGTGAAATTTACATCGACGCCAGCGACTACGAAGACGAGCCTCCGAAGGGCTACAAACGTCTGTCGCCCGGCGAAGAAGTGCGCCTGCGTGGCAGTTACGTGATCCGCGCCGACGAAGCGATTCGCGATGCCGACGGCAATCTGGTCGAACTGCGTTGCAGCTACGACGAAAACACCCTGGGCAAGAACCCGGAAGGCCGCAAGGTCAAGGGCGTTATCCACTGGGTACCGGCCGCCGAGAGCGTCGAGTGCGAAGTGCGCCTGTATGACCGCCTGTTCAATCAGCCCAACCCCGACAAAAACGCCGAGGGTGAGGATGTGCACTTTCTGCAAAACGTCAACCCCGACTCGCTGGTGGTACTCAAAGGCTGCCGCGCCGAGCCGTCACTGGCTGACGCCAAAGTAGGCGAGGGCTTCCAGTTTGAGCGTGAAGGCTACTTCTGCCCCGACAGCAAAGACAGCCAGCCCGGCGCGCTGGTGTTCAACCGCACCGTGACGCTGCGTGATTCCTGGGGCGCCAAATGACACTGCATATCTATAACACCCTGAGCAAGCAAAAAGCGCCGTTTCAGCCGCTTAACGCCAATCAGGCACGCATCTATGTCTGTGGCATGACCGTGTATGACTACTGTCACATCGGCCACGCCCGGGTGATGGTGGCCTTTGACGTGGTCACCCGCTGGCTGCGCCATAGCGGCTACGATGTCACCTATGTGCGCAATATCACCGACATTGACGACAAAATTATTCAGCGTGCCAACGAAAACGGCGAGCCCTTCACTGCACTGGTGGAGCGCATGATCGCCGCCATGCACGAGGATGAAGCCCGCTTGAGCGTGCTGCGTCCGGATATCGAGCCGCGAGCCACCGGCCATATCGACGGCATGTTCACCATGATCCAGACGCTGATCGACAAGGACTATGCCTATGCACCCGGCAATGGTGATGTCTATTACCGGGTCGGCAAGTTTGCCGAATACGGCAAGCTGTCCGGCATGAAACTGAATGACCTGCGCTCTGGCGCCCGGGTCGAGGTCGGCGAGGCCAAGGAAGACCCGCTGGACTTCGTGCTGTGGAAAGCTGCCAAGCCCGGCGAGCCAAGCTGGGCTTCACCCTGGGGCGAAGGTCGTCCCGGCTGGCACATCGAGTGTTCGGTAATGTCCACCTGCTGCCTGGGTGACAGCTTTGATATTCATGGCGGTGGCCCGGATCTGGTGTTCCCGCACCATGAAAACGAAATAGCCCAGAGCGAAGCGGCCACCGGCCAGACCTACGCCGAAACCTGGATGCATGCCGGTGCGGTGCGCGTCGATGGCGAAAAAATGTCCAAATCGCTGGGCAACTTCTTCACCATCCGCGAGGTGCTGGAAAAGTATCCCGCCGAAGTAGTGCGCTACCTGCTGGTGTCCAGCCATTACCGCAGCCCGATCAACTATTCCGAAGACAGCCTGAAAGAAGCCAAGGGCGCACTGGAGCGTTTCTATCTGGCGCTAAAAGGGCTGGAGCGGGTTGCGCCGGCGGGCGGCGAAGCCTTTGTCGAGCGTTTCACCGCAGCGATGAATGACGACTTCAACACCCCGGAAGCCTGCGCAGTGCTGTTTGACATGGTACGCGAGGTCAACCGCCTCAAGGCCAGTGACACCCAAGCAGCGGCTACTCTGGCTGCGCAACTGCGCAAGCTGGCCGAAGTGCTGGGCGTGCTGCAGCTGGAAGCGGACGAGTTTCTGCTCGCCGGTGGTGGCGACAAGCTGCCGGCTGCCGAGATAGAAGCCCTGATTGCCCGGCGACTGGCTGCCCGTGAAGCCAAAGACTGGGCCGAATCCGACCGCATTCGTGATGAACTGGCTGAACAGGGCGTCATTCTGGAAGACAGCAAAGGCGTAACCACCTGGCGTTATGCCTGATGGCCGAGCCGTATTGAACACCCATAACCAATAAAAGGGACCCATTATGCGATCTTTGATTACAAGCACCTGCGCCGGCTTGTCGCTGGCGGCGCTACTGGTGGCAAGCCCGTTGGCGGTGCTGGCTGGCGAAGAGGACTGGCAGGATGAAGACTGGGCAGTACAGCTCGATCCGCAAGATCCCTGGGAAAACTGGAACCGTAAAGTCTTTCGTGTCAACGACAGTCTTGATCGCTGGGCACTGAAGCCGCTGGCAACCGGTTATCAGCGGGTAACACCGCAGCCGGTGCGTACCAGTGTGCGTAATGTGTTCAACAACCTGGGCGAACCGAAAAATCTGGTTAACAACCTGCTGCAGGGCAAGTTTCGTGATGCCGGTGTGGATACCTCCCGTTTTCTGTTCAACTCGATTTTTGGCGTGCTGGGCGTGTTTGACGTAGCGACCCAAATGGGGCTGGAGCGCAACCAGGAAGACTTTGGCCAGACTCTGGGCAAATGGGGCGTGGGCAGCGGTCCTTACGTGGTGTTGCCGCTGTTGGGGCCTTCCACCCTGAGGGATGCCCCGGCGCTGGTACCGGATTACTATGCCGGTCCCTATCCTTACATTGACCCGGACCGGCTACGCTACGGCATGACAGCGGTTGATGTGGTCAGCAAACGGGAAGACCTGTTGCGGGCAGAAAAGCTGGTCATGGGCGACAAGTACGTGTTCATCCGTAATGCCTGGTTGCAAAACCGCGAGTACCGGGTGCGGGACGGGCAGGTTGATGATGCTTTTGAGGACGACTTCTAGTGGCCTGTTTGGCGTGGGTATCCCGTATTGTCCCGTCATGCTGCGCATAGTCGCAGCATCCATCCCCCGCACTGGATTCTGCGATTTTGCTGGCGCAAAACGCAGAATGACGGGGAAGAGGGCGTGTTGGGGTTATGGGCAAGAAGTCGGTTGGGGTTATGGGTGATGTTGCGCCCATAAAAAACCGGCGTTTTAGACGCCGGTTTTCGAGTAGAGCGCAATTAGCGCATTTGAGTGATTTTCAAACCGACCAGATAAGGCCCGTTTTCGCCCTGGGCTTCGCAACGGACTACAGTGGCACTGGCTTCCAGGCCTTTTAGCTGGCTATGGCGAGAGCCGATTTCGACTTCAACGGAAGTATCCGGAACCAGCGGGTCTTTGCACTTGAGCTGCATGCCGGAGCTTGAAAGGTCAAGGCAGACGGCGTCAAGAGTTTGGCCATTTACATGCAGGCGGGCTTCGCTGTTGAACTGCATCCGGATGTAATCACGCTTCTCTTCATAGTCACGCAGGCGGTCGCTCATAAGTTGGCTCCGTTCGAGTGGTCCAGTGGCGGTAGTGCAAAAAACCGGGCCTTGTCATTCGTGTTCGGGGGCTGTTTCCCGGATCGGATTGCTCCTGATGATGGCTTGAAACCTGTATCTGATAGGAGTACCTTGGCCGCATCTTAAAGCAATGAGCGGCTCATGACAAAGGCCTATTCCTGTTTGCACGACCCGGCTGAACCCGCCATGGAAGGGTTGTCGATGCAGCGCATGGTGCAAGACTTGCGCGAAGCCCAATCCTTGCAGGCTCATGCCCGTCCCCATAACGGCCAAACCATTGCCGGTTTGCAGTTTGAGTACAGCATCATTCCGGCCCGTTACCTGTCGGGCGATGCCCTTGATTTTTTCCGCTTGCCTGATGGCCGGGTGCTGGCGTATCTGCTGGATGTCTCGGGGCAGGGCGCAGCAGCAGCCCTGCTGAGCATGTTTATCAAAAGCAGCGTACGCCACAGCATGGTGATGTCGCCGGCCAACGGCCCGGCCGAGGTGCTGACGGATGTCAACCGCATGCTGCTCGATGCCGGCATGCATAAATATGCCACCATGCTGTGCTTTATCCTGTCGCCGCAGGGCAACAGTCTGGAATGGAGTCATGCCGGGCATATGCCGCGGCCGATATTGCTGGAGCAGGGCCGGGCCCGCCTGTTGCAAGGTCAGGGCCAGCCGGTAGGGCTGTTTGCTGATGCCTGTTATGAAAGCGAACGCATTGATGTTGAAGGTGACTTTTCGCTCTGCCTGTTTACTGACGGGGTGCTGGGCAACGTGGCCGGTACCACGCTGAATATGAGGGAAAATGCTCTGGCCGGGCTGGTGGAGCAGACGCAGGGCCAGTTTGAGCCGCTGCTGCAGGCGCTGGGTTTGCAGGATGCAACCGGTAATGGCGAGGACGACCGCTCCGTATTTGTGATTGGCAGGGCTACCCATGGCTAATGGCAAGATCCGTTACGCAGAGCAGGACGGCTGCTTTGTGCTGAAATGCTGCGGCGATGTGCGGCTGACCTACTGCGCCGTGCTGAATGACACCATCGAGCAGACGCTGGGCGAAGGCCGTTTTCAGTCGGTCATCATTGACCTCACCGAGGTCACCAGCATTGACAGCACCACGCTGGGGCTGCTGGCCAAGCTGTCAATTGTGTCCCGTAAAAAGTTCGGCATGCTGCCGACCCTGGCCAGCACCAATCCTGATGTCAGCCAGCAACTGGAAGTAATGGGCTTTTCCCGGGTGTTCAACCTGGTGCATACGCCGCAGCCCTGTCCCGAGTGCCTGACCGATCTGCCGGAGCAGCCCCAGTCGGAGCAGGTGGTAAGGGAACGGGTGCTGGAAGCGCATCATATCCTGATGGATCTCAACGATAGCAACCGTGAAGCGTTTCGTGATCTGGTCAGCCTGCTGGAAGGTTCCGGGCAAAGCTGTCTGTAATACGGTTTGATTTGGACCTGAATCAAAAAGGCCGGCGCTTGGGGGCGCCGGCCTTGTTGTATCAGCTGATCCGCTGACCGGGTACTGCACCACTATCCGGGCTAAGCAGGAAGATATCCTTGCCGCCAGGCCCGGCAGCCAGCACCATGCCTTCGGACACGCCAAACTTCATTTTGCGTGGTGCCAGGTTGGCGACGTAAGCGGTCAGGCGGCCTTCCAGTTGGGCAGGATCAGGATAGGCGCTCTTGATGCCGGAGAACACGTTGCGCTTGATGCCGCCCAGATCCAGGGTCAGACGCAGCAGCTTGTCGGCACCTTCCACAAATTCGGCTTTTTCAATCAGTGCGATGCGCAGATCCACGGCGGCAAAGGCATCGAAGTTGATTTCGGCACCAATCGGATCTTTATCCAGCTCGCTCGGCTCACCGGCAGGTTGCTGGCTTTCGGCTTCTTGCAGGTCTTCTTTGGCGGCTTCGGTCATGGCTTCTACCTGTTTGGCGTCGATACGGGTCATCAGCGGCTGGAACGGATTGAGTGGGTGATTGATCAGACGGTTGTGCAGCTGATCCCAGTCGAGGCTGTCCACATTGAGGAACTGGCGGGCGTTTTCGGCCAGTACCGGCAGTACCGGCTTGAGGTAAATCACCAGTTGTTTGAACAGGTTGATGCCCAGCGAGCAGATGGCCTGTACTTCGTCTTGCTGGCCTTCGACTTTGTTCATGGCCCAGGGCGCTTTGTCGGCAATCCAGGCGTTGGCTTCGTCGGCCAGGTGCATGATTTCGCGCATGGCGCGGGAGAAGTCACGGTTTTCGTAGGCTTCGGCAATGCTGGGTTCAGCGGCAAGGAAGCTGTCCCACAGCTCGGGAGCGGCGTTGCGCTCGGCCAGCACGCCGTCGTTGCCCTTGTGTACAAAACCGGCGCAGCGGCTGGCAATGTTGACCAGCTTGCCGACCAGATCCGAGTTGACCTTGTGGATAAAGTCATCAAGGTTCAGATCCAGATCTTCCACGCCACGCCCCAGCTTGGTGGCGTAGTAGTAGCGCAGGTATTCGGGTTGCAGATGCTCCAGATAGGTGCGTGCCTTGATAAAGGTGCCGCGTGATTTGGACATCTTGGCACCGTTGACGGTCAGGTAACCGTGTACGTTGACCGCAGTGGGCTTGCGGAAACCTGCGCCCTGCAACATGGCCGGCCAGAACAGGGCGTGGAAGTTGATGATGTCTTTGCCGATGAAGTGGTACAGCTCGGTGTC
>CAZMLX010000128.1:0-3450 GCA_964567275.1 uncultured Thiopseudomonas sp.
ACCCTCAAGCAGTTGCTCGATACTCTCAAGCGCTTTCAGGTGGAGCGGGTGGACCCGGTCGGCCAGCCCTTTAACCCCGAGTTGCACCAGGCCATGGCGATGGAAGAAAGCGCTACCATGGAACCCGACAGCGTGCTGAAAGTGTTCCAGTGCGGCTATACCCTGAGCGGCCGTTTGTTGCGTCCGGCCATGGTGGTGGTGAGCAAGGCTCCCAGTGCACCTGTGGTGAAAATTGACGAACAGGCTTGAAAAGCCGGTTTGTAGCCCCATTAAGTGACCATCTATTACACATATTGCCATTCGCTAAACGTTTTTTTGGAGTCATCAGACATGAGCAAAATTATCGGTATTGACCTGGGTACTACCAACTCCTGTGTTTCCGTACTGGAAAACGGCGTATCCAAAATTATTGAAAACGCCGAGGGTGGTCGTACCACTCCGTCGATCATCGCCTATACCAACGATGGCGAGATTCTGGTTGGCCAGGCCGCCAAGCGTCAGGCGGTAACCAACCCGCAAAACACCCTGTACGCCGTCAAGCGCCTGATTGGTCGCCGTTTCGACGAAGAGGTGGTGCAGAAAGACATCAAGATGGTGCCTTACACCATTGCCAAGGCCGACAACGGCGATGCCTGGGTTGAGGTAAAGGGCGAGAAAATGGCGCCTCCACAAATCTCCGCCGAAGTCCTGAAAAAGATGAAGAAAACCGCCGAGGACTACCTGGGCGAGCCGGTCACCGAAGCGGTGGTTACCGTTCCGGCCTACTTCAACGACAGCCAGCGTCAGGCCACCAAAGACGCTGGTCGCATTGCTGGCCTGGACGTCAAGCGCATCATCAACGAGCCGACCGCTGCGGCACTGGCTTATGGCATGGACAAGGGCAAGGGCGACCACACCATCATCGTCTATGACCTGGGTGGCGGTACCTTTGACGTGTCGGTGATCGAGATTGCCGAGATCGACGGCGAGCACCAGTTCGAGGTTCTGGCCACCAACGGTGACACCTTCCTCGGTGGTGAAGACTTCGACATCCGCCTGATCGACTATCTGGCTGACGAGTTCAAGAAAGAAAATGGCATGGATCTGAAAGGCGATCCACTGGCCATGCAGCGCCTGAAAGAAGCAGCGGAAAAAGCCAAGATCGAGCTGTCCTCCGCCCAGCAGACCGACGTCAACCTGCCGTACGTCACTGCCGATGCCAGCGGTCCCAAGCACCTGAACGTCAAGGTGACCCGTGCCAAGCTGGAGTCACTGGTTGAGGATCTGGTCAAGCGCACGCTGGAGCCTTGCCGCATTGCGCTGCAGGATGCCGGCCTGGATGCCAAGGCGATCAACGACGTGATTCTGGTCGGTGGCCAGACCCGCATGCCGCTGGTCCAGCAAACCGTGGCCGATTTCTTCGGCACCGAAGCACGTAAAGACGTCAACCCGGATGAAGCCGTGGCCATGGGCGCTGCCATTCAGGGCGCGGTGCTGGCCGGTGACGTCAAGGACGTGCTGCTGCTCGACGTGACCCCGCTGACCCTGGGTATCGAAACCATGGGCGGCGTGATGACCGCGCTGATCGAGAAGAACACCACCATCCCGAGCAAGAAATCGCAGGTGTTCTCTACTGCCGACGACAACCAGGGTGCAGTAACCATTCACGTACTGCAGGGCGAGCGCAAACAGGCCGCACAGAACAAGTCGCTGGGCAAGTTTGACCTGGCCGACATTCCGCCTGCGCCCCGTGGCGTGCCACAGATCGAGGTTACTTTCGACATTGATGCCAACGGTATCCTCAATGTGTCCGCCAAGGACAAGGCCACCGGCAAGCAGCAGTCCATCGTGATCAAGGCCAACTCCGGCCTGAGCGACGAGGAAATCGAGCAAATGGTGCGCGATGCCGAGGCCAACGCCGAGGAAGACCGCAAGTTTGAGGAGCTGGTATCGGCCCGTAACCAGGGTGATCAGCTGGTTCATGCCACCAGGAAAATGCTCAGCGAGCATGCTGACAAGGTCAGTGACGACGAAAAAACCGCCATTGAAGCGGCGCTGGGCGAGCTGGAAGTTGCCGTCAAAGGCGACGACAAAGCGGCCATCGAAGCGGCGGTGGAAGCCCTGTCCCAGGCCAGCGCACCGGTTGCACAGAAAATGTATGCCGAGCAGGCCGAGGCCGCTCCGGGTGAACAACCGGCTGCCGATGACGGTGCCGACGACGTGGTTGATGCCGAGTTCGAGGAAGTCCGCGAGGACGACAAGAAGTAAGGCGGTTGTTCCGGGTCTGATCCGGTTCAAGTCTGAACAGTGCGGGGGCATGCTCCCGCATTGTTGTTTTCACGAATGACCTGGTGAACAGAAGATATGTCCAAGCGTGATTTTTATGAAGTGCTCGGTGTTGAGCGTGGCGCCAGCGAAGCTGAAATCAAAAAGGCCTACCGCCGGCTGGCGATGAAGTTCCACCCGGACCGCAATCCGGATGACAAGAACGCCGAAGAAAAATTCAAGGAAGCCACCGAAGCCTATGAGGTGCTGTCCGATGCTGACAAGAAGGCGGCCTACGACCAGTACGGTCATGCCGGCGTCGACCCGCAAATGGGTGGCGGAGGCGGCTTTGGCGGTGCCGGCTTCTCTGATATTTTCGGTGATGTATTCAGTGATTTTTTTGGTGGTGGTGGCGGCGGTGGTCGTCGTAACGGTCCCCAGCGGGGCAGCGACCTGCGCTATACGCTGGAAATGACGCTGGAAGATGCGGTGCGCGGTACCACGGTGGAAATCCGGGTGCCGGTGCTGGCCCAGTGTAAAAGCTGTGATGGCAGTGGCGCCAAGAAAGGTACCAAGCCGGTAAGCTGTACCACCTGTAATGGTGTGGGCCAGGTCCGGATGCAGCAGGGTTTCTTTGCCGTGCAGCAGACCTGTCCGCGCTGTCATGGCAGTGGCCAGATGATTACCGACCCCTGCACCAGTTGCCATGGCCAGGGCCGGGTAGAAGAGCGCAAGACGCTGTCGGTCAAGGTGCCGGCCGGTGTTGATACCGGCGATCGCATTCGTCTGACCGGCGAAGGCGAAGCCGGTGCCCACGGTGGTCCCTCGGGCGATCTCTACGTGGTGGTCAATGTCAAACAGCATGATATTTTCGAACGTGATGGCCGCGACCTGCACTGCGAAGTGCCGATCAACTTTGTCGATGCCACCCTCGGCGGCGAGCTGGAAGTGCCGACCCTGGATGGCCGGGTCAAGCTGAAGATTCCCGAAGGCACCCAGACCGGCAAACTGTTCCGTCTGCGGGGCAAGGGCGTAACGCCGGTGCGTGGCGGCGGGGTTGGTGACCTGATGTGCCGGGTGGTGGTGGAAACCCCGGTCAAGCTCAACAAGCGTCAGCGTGAGTTGCTGGAAGAGTTGCGCGAGTCACTGCAGGGCGACCAGTCGCATTCGCCCCGTGCCACCGGCTGGTTTGATGGCATGAAGCGT
>CAZMLX010000128.1:3460-6320 GCA_964567275.1 uncultured Thiopseudomonas sp.
AAATTAGATTTTGAATAAAGTATTTTGGTCATTATTTTTTGGCGATAAATAAAACAGATGGCCGGCGGAGCCGGACAGGTTTCCTGTCAGTCTCCGCCGGCTGCTGTCGTTTGTCAGGCCGGCGGACGGGTTACCGGTAACCCATGGCGCTAAGTCGGATGGCGCAGATGGTCGATAGCCATTAAGATGGCCCGATTATGTTTTGCAAAGCCGCAGTACCCTGCGGTCCCTTTGATAACCGGCAGCCCCACAAAGGCTGCAAGAGAGCACGAGCATGTTGAGAGTCGCAGTAACCGGCGTAGCCGGACGCATGGGTAAAACCCTGGTCGAAACCATCAAGGCTACCCAGGGAGTCTTGCTCTCTGCTGCCATTGACCGTCCGGACAGCAGTCTGATTGGTGTGGATATTGGCGAACTGGCTGGCGGTGGCAAGACCGGGATTGCTGTTTCCGGTGATCTGGAGTCCGTGCTGGACAGCTTTGATGTGCTGGTGGATTTCACCCATCCGACCGTTACCCTGAAAAATCTCGAAATCTGCCGTCAGGCTGGCAAGGCCATGGTGATTGGTACCACCGGTTTTACCCAGGCCGAACGTCAGCTGATTGCCGATACAGGCACTGATATTCCGATTGTTTTTGCTGCCAACTTCAGCGTGGGTGTCAACCTGTGCCTGAAACTGGTCGACATGGCGGCCCGGGTGCTGGGCAATGAAGTGGATATCGAAATTGTTGAAACCCACCACCGTGACAAGGTGGATGCGCCGTCCGGCACGGCACTGGCGATGGGCGAAATCATTGCCGGTGCACTGGGTCGCGATCTGGAAAAAGTGGCCGTTTATGGTCGTGAAGGCCAGACCGGTGCCCGCCCGCGCGAAGCGATCGGTTTTTCGACCATCCGTGCTGGTGATGTGGTGGGTGACCATACCGTGATCTTTGCGGCTGATGGTGGTCGCACCGAAATTACCCACAAGGCCTCCAGCCGCAAAACCTTTGCCCGTGGCGCCATTCGTGCGGCGGTCTGGCTGCAAGGCAAACCGGCCGGCCTGTACGGCATGGGCGAAGTGCTGGGGCTGTAATTGTTCACTGCGGTGACAGGGCGGGTCCGGGCGCCGTCACCGCAGTGCAAAAACACCGCCTTATTTATCCTTCCGGTTTCGCATAAATTCCCGTACAATGCGCCTTTAGTGTATCCACTAGAAGCGCACCCTACATGAATGATCAAAAAAGCGGAATGATGTCTACTCAACGTCATTCCGCTTTTTTGCGGATTTGTGGGTGTGAAACGGTTAAATAACGGGAGGTCTCTTGACTAAGCCAGCCATACTCGCCCTTGCAGACGGCAGTATTTTTCACGGTGATGCCATAGGTGTTGATGGCGAGACAGTGGGTGAGGTCGTGTTTGATACGGCCATGACAGGCTATCAGGAAATGCTGACAGATCCGGCCAGTAGCGGCCAGTTGTTGGCCTTTACCTATCCGCATATCGGCAACAGCGGCATCAATGAGGCCGATCACGAATCAGGGCGTATCCACGCCGCAGGACTGATCATTCGCGATCTCCCTTTGCTGGCCAGCAACTGGCGCAGCACCAGCAGCCTGCCGGAATTTTTGCAACAGCAGTCGCTGGTGGCGATTGCCAATATTGACACTCGTCATCTGACCCGCCTACTGCGTGAAAAAGGCAGCCTGGCTGGCTGCATCATCGCCGGCGACAATCCGGATGTGGCACGGGCACTGGAGCTGGCCCGCAGTCATGCCGGCCCGGTCGGTCGCAATCTGACGGAGCAGGTCAGCACGGCCGAAGCCTATGACTGGACAGAAGCACCCTGGCAACTGGCCAGCAACCGCTGTCCGCAGGTGCCGGCCGAGCAGCTGCCCTGGCAGGTAACCCTGTATGACTTTGGCGTAACCCGTTCGCTGTTGCGTGATCTGGTTGCCAAAGGTTGCCGGGTACGGGTGGTGCCGGCGTCCACGCCGGTGGCCGAGGTGCTGGCGGCCAACCCTGCCGGGGTGGTGCTGTCGGGCGGACCCGGAGACGCCTCTGTGGCTACCGAAGCCATTCAGACGGCCCGTCAGTTGCTGGCCAGTGGCGTGCCCTTGCTGGGTATCGGCTTTGGTCACCAGTTGCTGGCGCTGGCCAGTGGTGCCCGGATTACATCCATGAAAAACAGCCGTCAGGGCGCCAACCAGCCGGTGCGTGACCTGAACAGCGGTCAAACCATGATTACCCGTCAGCACCATGGCTTTGTGGTCTGTGCCGATAGCCTGCCCGACAACCTGCGCCAGACCCACGTATCGTTGTTTGATCACAGCGTACAGGGCATTGAGCGCAGTGATGTGCCGGCCATTGGCTTCCAGGGTGTTCCCGTGTTGAGTGCCGAGCCCAATACCAGCAGCATCTTTTTTGACCGTTTTGTCGAGCTGATGAAACAGGCGCAAAAGGCCTGATCATGCTGGACGGGCTGGGTATCACCGACCTCTGGACCTTTGTCATCGGCACCATCCTGGTGGTGCTGCTGCCCGGGCCCAATTCCCTGTTTGTGCTGGCTACCGCTGCTGCCCGCGGGGTAGTGGACGGCTACCGTGCCGCATTGGGGATCTTTGTCGGTGATGCGCTGCTGATGCTGCTGTCGGCGCTGGGCGTGGCTTCGTTGCTGCGTACCGAGCCGATGCTGTTTATGGCGCTTAAATATGCCGGTGGCGCCTACCTGTGCTGGCTGGGCCTGAACATGCTGCTGGCCGCCTGGCGCCGGTTGCGCCATCCGCAGCTGGCTGATGCACCGCAACGCCAACACAAGCTGTCCAGCCGGCCAACCCGCAAGGCACTGCTGCTCAGCCTGTCCAACCCCAAGGCCATCCTG
>CAZMLX010000129.1:0-6269 GCA_964567275.1 uncultured Thiopseudomonas sp.
ATCACCCGATCAAGTCGGGTGATGACGGGTTAAACCACAGCGACAGCAGCCCGGCGCAGCCGGGCCCCCCACCAACGGCAGGGCGTTACCTGCCGGCGGGGTGAGGCCGCAGCAAAGCCTTTAGCGCCATGAACGCCCCCAAGGGCGGTCGTGGCAGCGCAGCTTTGCGAAGCGCCTCACCCCGCCGGCCACACCAAAGCCCGAAGCCAAAACACCTAACCCCCTAAACAACCAAACAACCAAACCTCACCCACACCACAAACCCCTCCTCACCACGCCAACACCCCAGCGACCCCTGATAACGCTGACAAACCGCCGACACAATCGACAACCCCAGCCCGCTGCCATCGGCACTGGCCCGGGCCCGCCAAAACCGCTTCTGCGCAGCAGCAAACTGCTCAGCATCCAGCCCGTCCCCCTGGTCAATGACGGCAATTTGCAGCCCGGCATCATCCGCTGACAACCTCAGCACCACCGGCCCGCAAGGCGCATACTTGAGTGCATTTTCCAGCAGGTTGCGGATGCTGATCGCCAGCAAGCGGTCCGGCATCGCCAGCCGGCAGGGCGCCTGCAACCGGTTATCCACCTCAATCCGCTCAAACCCGGCATGGGCAAACAGGTGCTCCATCACCTGCCGCACCGCATCCAGCACCTCCACCGGCGGCTCCGGCGGACTCTCCTCGCCACTGTCCAGCCGTGACAGCAACAGCAATTGCTCAAGGGTAGCCTGCATCCGCTCCACCGCCACACCGGCACGCTGCAGGCTGGTGCCGGCTTGCGGTTCAGCGGCCATGGCGGCCACTTGCAGATGGGTCTTGATCGCCGTCAGCGGCGTGCGCAATTCGTGGGCGGCATCATCATTAAAGCGGCGCTCACGCTCCAGCTGCACGCCAAGCTGCTCAAACAACTGGTTCAAGGTTTTCACCAGCGGCTTCAGTTCGGCTGGCACCGCATTCAACGCCAGCGGCGACAAGTCGTCCGGGCTGCGCTGCGACAACTGCAAACGCAACCGGTCCAGCGGACTCAAGCCCCGGGCCGTACCAAACCAGATCAGCAACAGGCTGCCCACCAGCGCCAGCAACACCGGCAAGGCTGCCGCCAGCAGAATCACCCGCTGCAAATGCTCCCGCTCATCCAGCCGGTCGCCAATGGTAATCAGCAGCTGGTTGCGCTGCACGGTATAGGTACGCCAGTCCTGGCCATCCACCACCGTGCTGGAAAAACCGACCAGTTCTTCCTCCGGCTCGGCAAAAGTCATATTGGGAGTCCGTACCAAAACCTCGCCCCGCAAGGTGCGCACCTGGCACACCAGCCCCCGCTTCAACCCGCCCAGCAACGGATTGGTAAAGGGGCTCATGTCCCGGTGCATGGCCGGCTGCGGGATCTGCTCCAGCAGGCCTGCTACCATATGGGCCGATGACTCCAGCCGCTGGTCGAGCACCCGTTCCAGCTCCTGGCGCAAATCGCCCAGCAGCCAAAGGGCGGCAATCGACCAGAGCAGGGCAAACGTCCCGCCCAGAATAAACAGCAAACGTTTACGCAGGCTCATCGGGTTTACCCAGCCGGAAGCCCAGGCCACGCACCGTTTCAACAATGCCGCTGCCCAGCTTGCGCCGCAAATTATAAATGTGGACATTGATGGCGTTGCTTTCCACACCATCGCCCAGGCCATAAAGCGAATCCTGCAGCTGCTCGGCGCTCAGAATGCGTTTCGGATTGTTGAGAAAGGCCAGCAACAGCATCATCTCGCGCCGCCCCAGCGCCACCGCCTGACCATGCAGCTGTACCTGCAACAGGTCCGGGTTCACCACCAGCCCCTGATGTTCAATCAGGTGGGTGGCCCGTCCCGAGGTGCGGCGCAACAAGGTTTGCAGCCTGGCCGTCAGCTCGCGCAAGTCAAAGGGCTTGAGCAAATAGTCATCGGCACCGGCTTGCAGGCCATCCACCCGCTGACTGACCGAATCACGGGCACTGACAATCAGCACCGGCAGATCGTTGCCGTCGGCCCGCAACTGGCGCAACCATTCAATACCGTCCTGGTCCGGCAGGCCCAGGTCCAGAATCACCGCATCAAAATGCCCCACCGCCAGCGCATGGCTGGCCGCTGCCGCCCGGTCAACCGCATCCACCGTAAACTGCGACAGCGACAGTCCGGCACAGAGGCCCTCAGCAATTTGCGGATCATCTTCCACCAAAAGAATATGCATAGGGACCCATCCATTATCAAAACCCGGCCAGCATGGTGTCAGCAGATTAATCTCAGGTTAATCCCCGGCTGGCAGGCTTCTACATTGCCCACAAATGCAGGAAAATGCACCCCCAGCCTTCAGTTACCAGGAAAACGGACCCATCATGCGCTATCTGACCAGCCTGCTGTTGCTCAGCCTCAGCCTGTCGGCCCACGCCTTTTTCGGCAAAAGCCCGCAGCAGGACTTTTTGCCGGTGGAAGAAGCCTTTCAGCTGCAGCTGCTGCAACAGGGCGACAACAGCGGCGAACTCTACTGGAACATCACCCCGGGCCATTACCTGTACCGGCACAGCCTCAGCGCCAAAGACGGGCAGGGCAGGCTGATTGAACTGGATATCCCGCCCGGCGAAGCAATCGAAGACGACTACTTCGGCCTGACCCAAACCTATCGCTACAGCCTGCAAATACCGCTCGACCTGCACGTACCCGGCCCTTACTCGGTGACCTGGCAGGGCTGTGCCGACGCCGGCCTCTGTTACCCGCCACAAACCACAGTGCTGACCTCCGCCAATATCGCCAGCCCTGCCGTCTCCGATGCAGTGGCTGACGACCAGGGCATCGCCCGGCAACTGGAGCAGGCCGGTTTGCTGGTCAATCTTGGCGCTTTCTTTCTGATGGGCCTGCTGCTGGCCTTCACCCCCTGCATGCTGCCCATGCTGCCGATTCTCAGCAGCGTTATTGCCGGCAGCCAGCCGGGCGGCTGGCAGGGTGCCCGGCTGGGCACCGCCTTTGTGCTGGCCATGTCGCTGGTCTATGCGGCGCTGGGCGTGGTGGCGGCGCAAATGGGGGCCAACCTGTCGGCCAGCCTGCAAAACCCCTGGCTGCTGCTGCCCTTTGCCGGCCTGTTTGTGCTGCTGGCCATGGCCCAGTTTGGCCTGTACAGCCTGCAACTGCCGGCCTTTATCCGTGACCGGCTGCAACGCACCGACCAGCAACTCAAGGGCGGCAGCCTGCTGGGTGCCGCCGCCCTGGGCGTGCTGTCGGCCTTGCTGGTCGGCCCCTGCATGACCGCCCCGCTGGCGGGTGCGCTGCTGTATATCGGCCAGTCCGGCGATGCGGTCAAGGGCGGCTTGGCGCTGTTTGCCCTCGGTATCGGTAGCGGCCTGCCACTGCTGCTGGCCATGAGCTTCGGCATGCGCTGGCTACCCAAACCCGGCCAGTGGATGGAAAGCATCAACCGCATCTTCGGCTATGCCTTGCTGGCCGCCGCCATCTTTGTGGTACGGGCCCTGTTGCCCGACAGCCTGACCCTGGCGTTGTGGGCGGCCCTGCTGCTGGCCGTGGCCGTGCATTTGGGTAGCCTAAAACCCAAGAGCTGGAAAATTTTTACCCGCTTTGTTGCAGTGCTGCTGGCCATCTGGAGCGCCATCATGCTGCTGGGGGTCGCCAGCGGCGGCAGCGACCCATTACAACCCCTGCGCCATCTGGGGCAGGGCGGGGCGGTCATGGCCACCGGCATGCAGGGCAATCGTATCGCCGATCCGGCCCTGCTCAAACAGGCCATGGCCGAAGCACAGAGCAACGGCCAGTGGGTGATGCTGGATTTCTACGCCGACTGGTGCGTGTCCTGCAAAGTGATGGAAAAAACCGTCTTCGGCCAGCCCGGGGTGCTGGCTGCCATCGCCGACATGCGTTTTCTGCAACCGGACGTCACCGACAACACGTCCGCCCAGCAAGCACTGCTCAAGGAATACGGCATCATCGGGCCGCCCACCATCGTCTTTATCAACCCGCAGGGTGAGGAAGTCCGCAGCGCCCGCATTACCGGCGAGGTCAATGCCCGCCAGTTTCTCGATGCCCTGCAAAGGGCACGGGACTTTTGATGCTCAGTGTGCAGCTTGGCCCGTTGGCCATTCCCACCCAGCTGGCCCTGCTCTATGCCGGATTGATCCTTGCCTGGCTGACCGGCTGGTGTCTGGGCCGCAAGCACCGGACCAATCCGGAATCCGCCCTGTTCAACCTGCTACTGCTGGGTGTGCTGACAGCACGACTGGCTTTTGTCATTCGCTACCACGACAGCTATGCCGGGCAATGGCTGGGCATGCTCGACCTGCGTGATGGCGGCTTTTTGCCGGTCTACGGCATGCTGGCTGCACTGCTTGGCACCTTCTGGTACCTCTGGCGCAAGCCGGCATTGCGCCTGCCGCTGGGCGCCGGGCTGGCCACCGGCGTCATTGCCAGCGGGCTTGGTCTGGCGGTGTTGCATGCGCTGGCCAGCAGCCAACAACTGCCCGATCTGTCGCTGCGCAGCCTAGATGGCGAGCCGGTCAGCCTGCACCAGCTGCGTGGCAAACCGCTGGTCATCAACCTGTGGGCCAGCTGGTGCCCGCCCTGCCGCCGGGAAATGCCGGTCCTGCAGGCCGCCCAGCGCAACAACCCGGACTACACCTTTGTGTTCGTCAATCAGGGCGAAGGCCAGCAGGAAGTACTGCGCTTTCTGCAACACCAGGGCATCGAACTCGACAACCTGCTGCTCGACAGTGGCGCCCGCCTCGGCCAGTCTGTAAGCTCGCTATCTTTGCCGACCACACTTTTTTACGATACCGAAGGCACGCTGCAAAACTCCCATCTGGGCGAGCTGTCCAATGGCAGCCTGCGCCATGCCATGCGCAATCTGGCCACAGCCCCCCGGCATTCACTCAACAAGGAAGCCCCATGAAACTGACCCGAATCGCCCTGCTCACTGCTGCCGTCAGCCTCGCCACCAGCGCCCTGGCCGCCGACTATCCGGCCCCCATTGAAGCCATGCGTGACAAAGGTGTCGACATCCTGGAAACCTTTGCTGCTCCCAGCGGCCTGCAAGGCTATGCCGGCCTCTACCAGGGCCGTCCGCTCACCCTCTACCTCACCAGCGACCAGCAGCATGTACTGATTGGCAGCCTGCTCGATGCCGAAGGCGAAGACCTGAGCGGCCCGATTATTGATGAAAAAATCAGCGGCCCGCAAAGCCGCCTGCTGTGGCAACAGCTGAATCAGGACACGCACTGGATTACCGAAGGCAATCCGGATGCCAGCCGCATCGTCTATGTCTTTACTGATCCCAACTGCCCGTATTGCAAGCGTTTCTGGAATGACGCCCAGCCCTGGGTCAAGTCCGGCAAAGTACAGCTGCGCCACATTCCGGTCGGCGTCCTGGGTGAAAGCAGCCGCAAAAAAGCAGCCGCCATGCTCAGCGCTGCCAACCCGTTACAGACGCTGATCGACAACGAAAGCGGCAAAAAACCGGCCCCCGAAGTTACACTTTCCGCCAAACTGGAGCAGCAACTGGACCAGAACCTGGCCATGATGAGCCGGGTGGGCGCCACCGGCACGCCATCCATTCTGTATCTGGATGACAAACAGCTGATGCAGCTGCACCCCGGCGCCGCCCAGGGCGAACAACTGCTGGAAATTTTCGGTTCCCGCCCCTGACCACAGCCCGGCCGGGGCCGGCGGCCATGGCGCAAACCGCCGGCTTCAGGTAGGGTATGCCGCTTTAACGGATCTCCCGATCACCCTTCAAGGACCACTCCATGCAAGTACTGGCTATCATCCTCAACATCTTCTTTCCCGGCGTCGGCAGCTTTTTTGTTGGCAAACCCTTCCAGGCCATCGCCCAGATCATTCTCTACCTGCTGGGCATCATCCTGACCGTCACCTATATTTTCGCCATCGTTGGTGTTCCCCTGTGTATCGGCGTCTGGATCTGGGGGCTGATCACCGCCTCGACCGCCCGTCTCAAGTAAGCCGGTCAGCCAATAAAAAACCGCTCATAAGAGCGGTTTTTTATTAAGGAAACGCTGACTAAAGCCAGAACTCGGCATTCTTGCGTAGCCAAGCAGAATCGTCGTCATTCTTGTTCAGCGAAGCTTAATCGCAGAATCTACCCTCTCGTCATGCTGCGTTTTGCACAACAAAATCGCAGAATCCATGGGGTTGGTTTTGGCTTCGGTGTGGCAGGCGGGGCGAGGCGCTTCGCAAAGCTGACGCAGCCGCGCCGAAGCAAGCTTCGTCACACCTGCTGATGCTTTGCTGCGGCCTC